>CAYQRP010000082.1:0-5383 GCA_964419815.1 uncultured Luteolibacter sp.
TAACGGCTGCCCATTCCGGCGGCGAGGACGAGGAGAGTCGGTTTCATGAGAGTGCAGATGGAGGAGCCAACGCGCACGCGAGAGCTGTTTCAAAGGCGCTTACGGATGTTAGGGCTGACCCGCATCGGCCGGCAACATGTCCGCCACCAGCGTTTTGACCCCCTGCTCGGCGAACCTGCTTTGCGGGTGGATGCTGCGAGCCTTGAGATACCACGATAGGGCGGATCCGGTTTGCCTTGGTGTGCGTTTTTCGAATTGCCGGGCACGGTCGAGAGCCAAAGTGAAGTCGGCGACCTTGGGCGCGAGCAATTCCAGCTCGCGGCCGAGCTTCGGATCGTCGGGAAATTCCTCGCGGAGCTCGGCGAGTTGTTCCCATGCGGCGCAATTTTGGCCCACGCGTACAAACTCGGCGGCCTTGCCGAGCGCAGTTTCGATCTTTGTTAGGTTCTCGACAATTTGGCGGAAAGCATCCTCGCGAGTGGCGTCGCCTTGGATCGCGGGCGCAATCTCGTACTGGCGCCGCGCGATTTCGCGAAAGTTGTTCTCGGCAAGGAGGCGGTCGAAATCGTTGCGGGTTGTAACAACCACGCTGGTGTTGTTCACGAGCTTGCGAAATTCATCGAGCTTGGGATTGGTTGGCCAAATTTCGGCGGCCTCGCGAATTTTTTCCGCTGCCTTGTCACTGGCGCGGGCAAGCAACTGCGCCTTGGCCTCCTCGATCGCGAGATCCGATGCAAGCGTGGCCGCAGCGATGGCGCTATCGACCTTCGGTGAAGGGAAATCTGCGGCGGCCAACTTGAGCGTGGCGGCAAGTTCGCGGGCTTTGCTAAAATCTCTTGCCTGCATCGCTGCGTATAGCGCGTAGAGGTCTTGGAAATATTTCGCTACGCGCCGTTTCTTTTCAAGCGGCAGTGTGGCCACCGGCGCGAGATACTCGCCAATTGCAAATGCCTCCATGAGCCGCTGAGACGCGGAATGAAGTTCGTTGCGCAAAAGCATTAGTTCAAATGCCTCGACATATTTCTCCGCCTCGCGAATTGCTTCGTTGGAGAGTGAATCGAGTGATGACACCGTTGGACTCACGCCGGCTGACTGAGAAAAAAGTTTTGAGACATCCGAATTCTTGTCGATGCGCAGGGTTGTGTCGCCGTCCTTCCAGATCTGGTTGTAGAAACGTGCGGCCATCAGCACATGTTCGTAACGCCGCTGCACAAACCATTGGATCATGTTCACTTGATATTGAGCTTTGGTCCGCAATGTTTGTGCCTCGGTGCGCGCGATGTTGGCTTTTTTCAGAGCTTCGATCTCGGCAATGCGCCGCAACGTTTCGGTGTACCTGAGCGAATTGGTACCGCGCCCTTCGGAGGACTTGCTCTCGGCGGCGGGCGATTTCCCGCCTTTGCCATCGCCGACTGGCTTTGATTTTTCTAGTTCGCTAGCTTTGTCGTGACGGGCCATCCAGTCGCCGCTGGAAATGATCGCTTGTTTTTCTTCCTCGATGGTCTCGTTGATTTTTTTGAGGCCGTTGATGTCCTGTTTTGCAAGCATCGCCATATAGATCGACTCGGCGAGCGATCCGCAGAGGTTAGCGTCGCCAGGGTAGGACGAGGCTGTAGGTAAGAGTTTGAAAGCCGAGTAAAGGTCTGGCTTTTCATCGCGCAGGGGTGAGATCGTATTGAGAATTTCGGCAATCGTCCTGCGGTAGCGCACAGCCTCTTCGCTGCTTTCCGGCGGCTGACTCAGGAACTTGTCGAAGCGCGCGCGCAGCAGACGATTGTCACCGAGCGGAATGGTAACGCCGCCGACGGTGATGGTTTCGGTCGACGGGTCGAGCAGTGGGATTTCCTGACCCAGTGGATTTTTTGAATTCGATGCCGCGGGCTTGTTCACGGTGTCGTTGGTGGGAGCAGGCGCAGGCTCGGTTGCGGTTTTGGCAGCTGGTGGCGGAGTGTAAACTTGGGCTTGGGCGAGCGCGGCCAAGGCGAAAGTGATTGCGAGGTGCGGTTTCATGGCGCGGTCTTGATGGTTCAGAGTCGGTTCACACCCGTGGCGACGGCGATACCGCCTTCCTGGAAGTTCACTTTGAAGGCATACTTTTGGCGGGTCTCGAGGTTGAGTTTGACCAAATTTGCGGGAATGCGGACGGCCACAAATTCTGGTCCGCCGGGGGTATCGACCCGCACGCTGACCACTTGGCCGCGGTCGCTGGTCCATTGGAGTTTCTCATCAATCTCGCCCTTAACCACATAATCGTTTCCTCTCAGACTGTTGCCATTTTCCAGCAACTCGCGGACATCGAGGGCGGCGACATTTTCAAATGCGGCGGGCTTTTTGCCGATGAGGGATTTGCCGGCAAAAATCGCCACCGCGATTGCCGCGATGAGGCCGATCAACATGCCGGGGTGGAGACTGGAACTTGCGCGTCGGGTCATGGTGGATTTCGATTGATGAGTTTCTATTCCTTGCGTCAGATAAAATCGAGCGGGAAAAATCGTCAGTTCAGTTCCATTGGGGTTTTGAGCTGCCGTACCACGCGATCGCGAGTGCTATGGTGATGTGGAAAAGCAGGGCGGTGAGGCAGGCGTCGCTTGATGAAAGCCCGGTGTCGATGACCGATCTAACTGCACCATGAACTTGGCCTTGCAGGGCCTCAACCGAACCCGACCACGCCCAATAGGCCGAGATGAAGGGACGGGTGAAGGCCTCAATTTTTTCCGGCAGGGCCAGCACCGCGCCGGATAGTGGCAGTTGGAAGCCGACCAGATAAATTGACATCAGCGACGCCTGTTCAGCCGTGCGCATGAGCGAGGAAATCGCAAGGCAGATGGCGGTCATCGACCCATTGATCAAGAGCAAAAAACCTGCGTGCTGAATGAAGTCGCCGCGGAAAGGCCCAAAGAAATTTACAAACATCGCCATCCACAGCGACTGTGCGACGACAAGACACGCGAGAAATAGAACCTTCGAAGTGAGATAGGCTGAGGGCCGCAATCCGCCAAATTTTTCCTTTTCGTAAATCTGTCGTTCGCCGGCAATTTCGCGCGCGGCATTGTTTGATCCCATCAAGGCAAGCAATACCACTTGAAACATGATGATGCCCGAGACGGCGGATCCAACTTTTGCCTGATCCGCTCGCACGCTCTGCTGTTCCTGAATCTCCGTAAAGACATCGGCGGACCGCATGTCGGAATAGCGGCGGATGTTGCCTGAGGCCTTGTCGCTGAAGATGGTGACGAGGATCGGAAACACAATGAGGATGGCCAGTTGCAGAAGCACCTGACCGCGATCGCGAAAAAAGATATGCCAGCGACGCGACAACAGGGCAGCGAGCTGGCTGGCAAATCCCGGCAAAGGCAGTGGCTCGACTTCAGCGGCGAACGCGTCAGCCAATCGCTCCTTGGCCTGCTTGCGTTCCAACATGAGTTGGTACGAATCACGGTGTTTATCCCACGATTGTTGCCATCTGTCCGATGCTTGCGTGGCAAGATGCGGATAAACCTCCTCAGCCGCGGCAACGGAAAAATAATGCGTCAAGCGGTCGGGCGGCCCGTGATACGCCACCCGTCCTTCGTGCAAAACGAGGATCGAATCGTACAATTCGAGGTGTGCGAGCGAATGCGTGACCGAAAGCACGATACGTCCGTCCTTGCGCGATAGGTCGCGCAGCAGGTGAACGATCTCGCGCTCGGAAGAGGGATCGAGGCCGGAGGTAACTTCGTCACAGAGTAACAGTTTCGGATCCGAGACCAACTCCATTGCCAAGCCAAGCCGACGCATCTGGCCACCCGAAAGCACCTTGACGTAGCGGTCGCCAATTTCGCTCAGCCCGGTTTCCTCAAGCGCCTTTTCAATACGCTCACCAATCTGATCGGCATCTTCACCGCCCACCCGCAAACGCGTGGCAGTCTCAATCGACTCATCAACCGTGAGCATGTCGTAGGCGATGGAAAATTGCGGCACATAACCGATTTCGGTCGGCGTAAAATCAGAGTCTTTCGACAGGCTTCTTTCCTCCCAGAAAAGGTCGCCCGAGCTTTCGGGGTTCAAGCCCGCGATGGTCTTGAGTAATGTGGTTTTGCCGCATCCCGAGGGCCCGACGATCGCCATGAAGTGGCCTTTGGGAATGCGGATCGACACGCGGTCGACCAAAGGCAATTCCTCGCCATCGCGGCGGATTGCATAAGTGACGTCCTTGAGCTCGAGCACGGAAATGAGTGTGAAATTGAATCAGTCGAGTGGGACGACGCGGATTTTTCCGGAGGACTTGCGATGCATGTCTTCGCTCAGTGTCGTGGCCTTGCTTGGTGTGGGCAGGTTGGTCTCTGAGGAAGATTGATCGAGCGCGTTGCGCAAGGCGCCTTCGACCAACTGGCCGCAATGAATTTTCATCGGCGGCAGCGCACCAAGGTCTCCGGCAAGATCCTGAGCCGTGAGGTGTTTCGCCTCTTCTGGAGTCTTGCCGCGTAGCAATTCGGTGGCCATTGAAGCGACGGCGATTGCAGTCTGGCAGCCGAAGGCTTGAAACGAAGCGCGATCAATCACCTTGCGGCCATCCTTTTCCGTAAATTTGAGCCACATCCGCAGCATGTCGCCGCATTCGGGCGACCCCACCGTGCCGACCGCATCCGCATCGCCCATCTCGCCCTGATTGAGCGGCTGGCCGAGCGCTTCCCTGACTTTGGATTCAAACGAACTCATGATTTGTCGGATGTGATGAAAGGAGCATAGGCCCAGACGCCTGCGGTTCAAGGTGCGAACGAGACTTTACTTTACGGCAAATTTTCGACCGCGGCCTGATTCCCATGCGCCGCGCACGCTATCATACAATTTTGCAAGCTCCGCTTCGGACATCAGGCGAAACTCAATCGTCCGCGCATGCGTCGTCTCGGGAAATTTTTTTACCACCATCTGATGCACATCCGTGCCAACTGTAATCGCCGCTTTGTCAAACAGCTCACGCCCGCGATCTGCCATCGCCGAGACTGCGGCACCCGCGCCGTTGCCCTTGGCGGCATCGCTGATCGGCATAATGAGATAAAAACGCGCGAGCGATTGGCCGAGCGCATCGATCGTGACTTCATCGACGATCGCGGTGCCATCTAAAAGCACATACTTGTGTCGGCTCACGGATGAAATTCGATCGAGCGCGACCATGTAGTGACCGCCGCTGAGGGAGGCTTGCCAGAAACGGTTGGCACCTGCCGATTCGCTGGTTTTTTCGGGCGCGATCGGTGTTTCTTGCGCGATCAGGTCTTCACCAAAGGCCAGCGAGAGGACGACGGCGGCAAAAATTTTGCTGCTGGTTTTGAACATCTTCGGATCATGGCATGTCTCTTTGGTGATGGCCAGCACGAGAAGCAAAGCTTCGGAAAAGTTAAAGATT
>CAYQRP010000083.1:0-2416 GCA_964419815.1 uncultured Luteolibacter sp.
CTTCATCGTTGGTGTCGTCCTTGACCTGCTCATGAATTTTTCAATTCCAGTTTGCCTGCTTGCGGCGTTGTCCATGGTTACGACTTTGGCCGATGAAAAGATAGATGATGGAGTGCTCACGCTGCCGATTCGCTTTCATCTCGTGGAGGATGTGAAGATGGAGCTCAAGGGGCAGGCGATGGACATGTGGGTAGAGCCTGCAGATGTTGAAAATTTGATCATGCCGGAGCTCAATCGCATCTGGAAGCCGGCGAAAATTCGATTTGTCATCGAAAGCTGCGCACGCGAACCATTGTTGTCGCCACCAAATCGCGATGAATTGATTCGCCTGGTCGAGCAATCGAAACGGGGGGACGAGGAGGATATGCAAAGTGGTCGCACCGCAAGCATTGGCAAACTTTTGGATCCGGCCAAACGTCATCCGACCGCGCTCAATGTTTATTTGTTGCCGTTTATTGGTTCAACCTATCAGGGCTATGCCATGCTCGGTGGCAGGCAGACGGTGGTCGGGGTTTGGTCGGACAAGGCATCGAAGGGCAAAAAGCCTCCGGTCAAAACTCTCTTGGTCGAATCCGAGCCGATGAAGGTCGGCTCGCTTGCCCGAACGATTGCTCATGAGCTTGGTCACAATCTTGGGCTAACGCATCCGCCGAAGAATTTGTCTCATCCGACGCCGCGCTTGATGGGTGGAAGGATTCAAGGCTATGAGCTGACCGCCAAAGAAATCAAAAAGGCCCGCGCCTTTGCCCGCAAACATGGTGCGACCAGGGTTGATCCGAAGCGGATTGAGAATTCTTGAGAGATTCGGCGCCGCGGGGCCGCAGTGCCCTACCATGCGTTGAAGTTTTCGGCTGCGGCGGGATTTGGATGGGGCATGAGAGCTTTGGTTTCGGTCTGCATTTCGCTAAGAGTCTTTTGGAGATCTGCGAGTACTTCGGGGTGCTTCTCGGCGAGGTTGGTTTGCTCGCTCTGATCCTCGGCGAGGTTGAAAAGTTCAGGAGGCTTGCGCCAGAAGGATTGGATCAGTTTCCAATCGCCGCGGCGCACGGCAGCGCCCGGGATGCCGCCTTGATTTCCCCAATGCGGGTAGTGCCAGAAAAGCACGCGATCGGGATTGGTTTTTTCAGGATGCTTCAACGCTGTGACGAACGACTGACCGTCCTTGTGTTGATTCGGCAAGAGGGGAAGTGAGGCGGCCTCAAGAATGGTGGGATAGATGTCGGGAGAGGATATCAGCCAAGGCGATGTGGTGGCTTTGGGGGCGACTCCCGGCCAGCGCACGATCAGTGGTTCGCGAATGCCGCCTTCATAGAGCCAGCCTTTGCCGGCGCGGTAGGGGAGGTTGGTGGTGGGTGAGCCCTCCGAAGTGGATAGCCCGCCATTGTCGGAAGTGAAGATCACGATGGTGTTGTCGGCCACGCCATGGGCGTCGAGTGCGGCAAGCACTTTGCCAACCGCCTGATCCATGGCCTCGACCATCGCGCCGTAGATGGCGTGGGACTGGGTAGTGCGGTTCTTGCGCGGAGGCTCGTCCGCGAAGTCGTCCTTGAGTCCACGGCTGGCGCGGCGCTTCTCGTATTTTTCAACAAGGTCGCTTCTTCCCATGAGCGGTGTATGAACCGAGTAGAACCACAAGCAGGCAAAGAAAGGGGTGTTCTTGTGCGAGCCGATAAATTTTCCAGTCTCGGCGGCGAGGCGGTCGGGCAAATGCTCGCCCGGTGGTCCATCGGTCAGGCGCGGATTTCCGTAGGGAGAGAAGTACCTGTTGCCTCCGTAGGGTCCGCCTCCCGAGTGACCTCCGATGTTGATGTCGAAGCCGTGGTCTTCCGGCCAGGATCCCTTTCGACCGAGGTGCCACTTGCCGGCAAAGAAAGTGGCGTAGCCTTTGGACTTGAGTGCCTCGGCGAGGGTTGTGTGCGAGGCGGCCAATTGGCCGAGGTAGGGAGCCGGCCACAAAGGACGGTTTTTCATGCTTTCGAATTTCCCATCCTTGAGTGGGTCGTATGGATCCGGCAGCGCCTCGCCGAAGAACTCGTTGGGCGCGCCGAAAAAGTCCGTGTTGCGGGTGCGTGCGGGCCATTGACCCGTCATGATTGCCGAGCGGGTCGGGGAGCATACCGGGCACGCGGCGTATCCGGCAGTGAATTTGACGCCGGAGTCGGCCAAGGACTGAATCGCCGGAGTGTCGTAAAATGTTTGCGGGTTGTAGGGCGAAACATCCATCACGCCGAGGTCGTCGGCAACGATCAGCACGACGTTGGGAGGCGTGCCGGCGTGGGCGAAAAACGGAAACAGCAGGACCGTGGAAAAGGCGAGGAGGGAGGAAAGAGGTTTCACAGTTTGGAATTTGAATCTGAGTGCCGAAGGCGTGTTTCGTCAATGCGGATAGGGAGGCTTGGAGGTGAACATTGAACAT
>CAYQRP010000083.1:2516-5362 GCA_964419815.1 uncultured Luteolibacter sp.
GTAAGATTTTCGGATAATTAAGCTATCCGAAATATTTTTCTGGAGCTGGTGGCGTAAAAGTGCTAACAGAGACCCGTTTTTGACAAACTCTCATACGATCATGGCCTATACCACCGAGCACACCCATCACATTCGAGTCCGGTCGACCCAGCTTGAGATGCCTTCGGCAGCTGCCGCTGGGCGTGGATCGGAGGAATACGATCGCCGGCTGCGCGACACTCAGGAGGAGTTGGAGCGCATCCAGCAGCAGCGGGAGGAATTGGAGCGCGAGCGTCAGGAACTTGAAGAGCTGACCAACCGCAAGCGGGTTTTTGTTTCGCAGCAGATCGAGTTGACCGAGCGGCTGACATCGGCGCTGACGCAAATTGATCGCGAGTTGTACCAGATGCGCAACGAGGCCGATGACCTTGAGCAGTGCCGGGTTTGTTTTGCCGACCACCTCGACAAGGTGCAGAAGATCAATCCCGAAAGCTGGACGCGTGAAAACCTTTTGGAGAAGCTCGAAAAGGCCGGCATGGCGATCGACATTGCGGCCGACGAGTACGATCAGGCCGCGACGCACTTCGAAGGCACGCGCGGTGGTGCGATCTTTGGTCGTGCGTCGAAGAAGGCGCGCGTGGCTTCGCGTGGGCGTGATGCCACCGAGTTTGTTTCCAATCTGCGCAACGGGTTCGCCTTCAATCTTCCGCTGATGGTTTTGGGCGGTGCGGCGTTGGTGGTTTATTACCTCAAGTAAGGGACTTCGCTTGCCCTGATTCGTGCCATGATTTTCAAGGAAGAAATCCAGCTCGACCTGATTCGTGAGAAGCAGCAGGAGCTCAAGCGGCTCGAGATGGAATATGCGCGGCACCGGGTGCAGATCGCTTTGCAGCGTCAGGAGCAGGAGCGGACAATCCCGCCGCTGGACGACATGGATGTGCGGACAGGGCGCAAAAAGTACGAGAATCTGGCTGTTTCGCGCGGAGCGCTTTCCAACGAGAAGAGGGAGTATCAGCGCAGCATGATGCTGTTGTTGCTGCTCCTAACGGCGACCATTTCGCTCGTGTGGTGGGGCATCACGCTGATGCGGGCAGCGTGACCAGTACATCGTCTTCACTGGTGTGAAGCTTGCCTGCGGGTGGTGCTGAGGCGCGCGATTTGGCGTTGAAGGTTTTTTTCGCTGCGAGGCGCAGTTTCAGCTCCGGCCAATGGTCTTTGCTGACGATGTATCCGACGCATTCCGGTTTGCCGCAGCGGCAGGGATGCTCTTCGAAGCAATCGACATCGAAGCCGTAATCGAAGCTGAGTTCCTCGCCGGGTTGGATGTCGCGGATCGCATCGATGTAGATTCTGCGGCCGACGATGCAGGCCTCGCAGTTGGGATCGCAGGAGTGGTTGATCAGTCGGGCGATGTTCCAAGGGACATTGCCGTCGAGGTCGTAGTTTTTGGAAATCGTAAAGATGTAGACCGCGGCATCGCCGGTGGTGTTGGCCTTCTTTTGTTGGTGGGTGCCGCGGCGGTCGCTCTCGCGTTTGTCGATGATTTCGCCGACGTATTCGATGACGCGAGTATCCTTCGGAATGAAGGTCGTGGCGTAGACTCCGCGGCCGTGGATGTTGGAACCGCGGACCTCGCAGTAATCGCTTTCGCCGCGCTTCCAGAGCTCGATCATTTTTTTGTGGAGCAGGCGCTCCTCGGTGATTCCCTTTTTCCTCGATGGCATGACTGGTGTGTGAAAGTTCTTTAGCGGGCTTCGCGTTTGGTGACGGGTGGAAGCTTGATGTTGAGGGGCAGCGTGACGAAGAGGCCTCGGAGGTCGCTGACCTTGAGACCGGCGCCGTCGATGAAGGTCCAGTCGAGCTGGTCCTTGGGGGAAATGGCGACTTGATAGCCGAGGCTTTCGATGACGATCGGCTTGGGGTTGCCTTCGCGGATGAGGCGGAATTTTGTGATCGTTGGCACCAGCACCAGCCATTTGGTGTAAACGAGGTTGCCCGACTTGCCCGTTTGTGGGCCGACCTGATGAACGATGGGATCGCCTTCGGGTCTTGATGAGAGCATCGTGATGCCTTGGCGGACCATTTCCGCAGGGACTTTTGCCAGTTGCTCCTCAAGTGCCTGCATGCCGCCCATGCGTTGGGACACTCGCTCCTTCCAGAGCGGGTTCATGCGATCGAGCGCGGTTTGGTAGCGGCCGAGGACCACTTCGTTGCCGAGTGCGGCAACCGCCTTCGTAGCGGATTGCACGACTTCGGGCGGAACTGCGTCGGCGATGACTTCGGCTTCACCGTACGACTCGCTGTTGGAAGCCTCCTGTTGCGCAAAGGCGATGGCTTGCATCATGAGCACGGTCGCAAAGCAGGCGAGCTTGAGCAGAAATTTCACGCCGCTATCGATGGGCTTGGGGATGGGTCAAGTCAAGTCCGGTCAGAGACCTTGCTTGAATTGAATGCGGCAAAATTTGTTTGCCATGTCTGGCGTGATCAACGGGCCTTGCGTGATTTTTTTGACTCGAAGGATACCGCCTTCGGGTCGAAGGCTGCGGGGTCGTAGCCCGGGTTCATCCATTCGATTTCGCCGTGCAGTGCCTGCATGTATTGAAAGGTGCCGCCAAAGTCTTCGGGCGGGCAGGCGCGATCGCCATCGAGCATTTCGGGTCCGCCCTCGCCGGTGCATGATTTTTCGAAGACCACTTCGTGGATCCATTCGTCGGCGAAGTCATAGCGGTAGAGCATGCGGATGGGCAGGCGGCGTTTGCCGAGGAAGGCTGCAACGGTGAGTTGTGCTTCGTCTTGAAAATCGCCGAGCACCTGGTCCTGAAGGCCGATGGGGCCGATCACATCGACGAGGCGTTTGCCTTTGCCGT
>CAYQRP010000084.1:0-5258 GCA_964419815.1 uncultured Luteolibacter sp.
CTATTTTAGGCCCTTCGATGGATTTTGGGCCCTTTTGAGCCTTTGTGCCCGAAAAAATCACAGGATCGCCCCCTCACCCTACCGCGCAAGGCACGAGCACCCCGTCGCCCATGCCGTGGATCTTCTTTTTGTCGGCCGGCACGATCGTGGCAAGGCAGCCGCCGAGTCGGGTTGTCCCTTCGTCGTCGGTGAAAAAATACGGGCAAATTCTTGCGCGGCCCTGCATCATTTCGATGGATCCGTCGTCACGATAGACCGGGTGAGCGATGCGGCGGGCCTCACGGAATTCCTGCATGACCCAAGGTTGCTCTCGGGCTTGGTCCAGAGCATGTTTGAGGCGGGCCGACCACTCGGCGGCGGGGAGGTCGTGACCGATGTACACCCCCCGCGAGCCCCATGCGGTTTCGTGAAATCCGCTTACTTTTAGGACCAGTTGTCGTTCGCGCTGACTGAGGGCTGCGACTTCGTCCCAGGAATGCAGCTCGAGGCGCGGCAGGGCAGCGTGCGGCGGCAGAGGTGCGGGGTCGACGAGCCAGCCGAAGGGAACCAGCTCGCGCAGGCGCTTGAGATGATTGCCGCGGAGGGACTTTTCCCAAACGCTTTTGAGTGCCGGCGACCACAGCAGAGCCAGCCAGAGTTTTTCCTCGAAGTGCGGTTTGAAGGGTGGCGTGACTCGCAGCAAACCGTCCGCCGCATCCTGCGCCAGCCGTCTCGCGCTGGGGACCGACTGCCAATCGAACAATTCAAAAAACCGATACAGCGCGGAGCCGTCGGGTTGAAACGATTCCGCCGAGGCCACTTGCCAGCCCTCACCGAGCGTCGACACCAGCCACTCCATTTCGGGTCGATAATCGGCAGCCTCTTGAGAAATCAGCACCGTGCCGCCATCGGGCATCAGCGAGCGGAACCCCTCGCGCATGCCATCGGCACCACCGATTATTTCGTGGCCGGCACCGGCATAGACGCGGGCCATCCACGCCGCCACGCCAATGCCGCCCGGCACGCTGTCCAACTCCGACATCGCAAAGCCCTCCTGCGTCAGCATCAAGTCCGGGCGGATCACCCTCGGCGCATGACCGCGCATCGTTTTTTCGCGCTGCAAACTGACGAGCCAATCCGGTTTGCCGCGATCCAACCAATCCGCAATCCACGATGGCAAATTCCCTGCCGCGCTTCTTCGGTAAATTTCATCGCATGCCTGTTGAAAGCGCGCGAGGGAATGACCCAGCGCCGCGATGCTGTCGGCTTCCGCCTGGGTCAGCATCAAGGGCTCGGGCGACCAGCGCCAGGATCCGCCGCCAAACAATCCGCCCGCAGGCATTTGTGCGTGCAAATCCGAAAGTCCGATACCCATCGCGCGCCCAATCTTCATTCGTGCCGCCCACTTGCCAAGCGGCATTCTCGCGTCACACGATCCACGCCTTGGTCCGCAGAGCCTCGACGGCCGCCCGCGCCTCCGCCTCCTTCTTGCTCTTGCCCTTGCCGCTGGCCAAAACATTTCCACACCATGAAACCTCCGCCTGAAAGACCCGCCGGTGATCCGGGCCGCTTTCGCTGATGATCCGATACACGGGCGCCTGCGGATGGATCGCTTGCAAGCATTCCTGAAGTTCGCCTTTCGGATTCATTTCCTCGGCACCTTCCTCCATGCTGCCGAGTTCGTCCTCGAGCAAACGCAGAACCAGCTCGCGCGCCTTCTCGACGCCGGAATCGAGAAACACCGCGCCGATCAGTGACTCAAAGGCATCGGCCAGGGTCGACAAACGCCGCCTGCCTCCCGTCGACTCCTCGCCCTTGCCGAGCAGGAGGTAATCGCCGAGATGGATCGCTGTCGCGAATTTCGCCAAGGCCCGTCGTGAAACCACCCGCGAGCGCAGTTTGGTGAGATGACCCTCGGTTGCTGAAGTAAAACGGCGAAACAGTTCCTCGGTGACAATCAATTGCAGCACCGCGTCGCCCAAAAATTCCAAGCGCTGGTTGTCAAAATTCCGATGCTGCGATTCGTAGGCCAGGCTCGGGTGTGTGAGCGCCTCTGCCAGAAGCAGGGAATTGCGGAACTTGTACTGGATACGGCTCTCGAGCGGCAACATGGATCAATCGTTGGGATTCCTCCTCCCCCGCCCGAAGCGCGATGCGGCTTCCGATGGGAAAGATGGGGTGATCGACGGGACTCGAACCCGCGACAACCGGAATCACAATCCGGGGCTCTACCAACTGAGCTACGACCACCATTGGTTGGCGGACGGCCAGCGTAACCCGCGGGCGCGCCATTGGAAAGTCAAAAATTGAACCACGGGCTTGAAACAAATCGCGACGTGGGCCGTGGACGAAATCGAGTCAAAGCCATTTGCTTCACGAAAAAATCGGCATCGACCGCCGAAGCTTGCTGCCGCATCATCGCGCATGGCCCGAATCGGTGAGCGTGCGATGTTGAATGTCCTGCGGGAAAAATCCTTCGGGCTGTATCTCGATGGCGGCAAGGAGCTGGGCGAAATTTTGCTGCCGCGTCGCGAGATGCCGTCGAGTTGGGAAATCGGGCATCCGCTCGATGTGTTCATTTATCGCGATTCGGAGGACCGCCCGGTCGCGACTCCAAAGACGCCCAAGGCAATGCCCGGGACCTTCGCGCGGCTCAAGTGCGTCGCGGTCACCGGCGTCGGTGCCTTCCTCGACTGGGGTCTGGCGAAAGAATTGCTGGTGCCGTTTCGCGAACAAAAATCGCGCATGGAACCCGGCAAGTCCTATCTCGTTCATGTCCATGTCGACGAAGTCTCGGGGCGCATCATCGCCTCGACACGGATCTCGCGATTTCTCGATCAGAGCCGTGGAAATTACGCGCCGGGCGATGCGGTCGAGCTGGTCATTTTCGGCAAGACGCCGCTCGGCTACAAGGCGATCATCAACGGCAGCCACAGCGGTCTGCTTTTTGCCGAAGGAGTTTTTCAAGAGCTTCAACCCGGCGAGCGCGTGAATGGTTTCATCTCACGCGTGCGAGAGGATGGGAAAATCGACCTCAGCCTGCACGCGCCGGGCCGCGACAAGGTCGACACGCTCGAGCAACGCATCGTTTCCGAACTCAGGGCTCGCGGTGGCTTCTGGGCGATCGGCGATCACAGCCCGGCCGAGGAAATTCACGACGAGCTCGGAGTGAGCAAACGAACCTTCAAGCAATGTCTCGGCGCCCTGCTCAAAAAACGCGCGATCCTCATCGAGGAAAACGGCATCCGCATCGCATCGTGATGCATCGCCGCATTCTTGCGCTTTCATTTCCTCAGGACCGCGCTTAGCCTCCGCCAATGATTCGCCGCGCCCTGATCGCCCTCATGTTTGCCAGCATGCGGCTTGTCGCGCAGGTGCCCGAGCCCGCGCCGGATCCCGCGCCCAGCATCGAATCGATCCCTGCGGCAGAGGTGCTTCCTGCGGCACCCGACGTCGCCGAGCCCGCCACCCCCAGCACGCCAAGCTCGAGTCGCGTTTCGGTGCTCGGCTATCACGATTTTTCAGCGACACTGCCAGAAACCGAAATGCGCATCCGCACGGCGAAGTTCCGCTGGCAGATGCAAGCCCTGCGCGACCGCGGCATCACGGTGATTTCGCTCGCCGACTTCATCGCATGGAAAAAAAATGACGGCAGCAAAACCCTGCCGGAAAATTGTGCGCTGATCACGATCGATGACGGCTGGCTGTCGGTTTACACCGATGCGTTTCCGATCCTGCGGGAGTTTAATTACCCGTTCACGATGTACCTCTACAAAAACTATGTCGACCGTGGCGGCAAGTCGCTCAGCGCGGCGATGATCCGCGAAATGATTGCAAACGGCGCGACGATCGGCAGCCACTCGGTGAGCCATCCCTATCCAAAGGAGGTGAAAAAAAATCAACGCAAAGGACCCGAAGCCTATCGCGCGTTTTTGCAAAAGGAACTCGGCGATTCGAAACAATTTCTGGAATCAAAATTCGATCAAACCATCGAAACCTATGTGTACCCCGGCGGATTTTTTACGCCCGAAATGTTTCCGATCGCGCGCGAGCTTGGCTACTCGCACCTCTTCACCGTGCTGCCTGGAAAAGTGAATCTGACCACGCCCGATGATACTTTGCCGCGCTACATCATCCTCGGCACACACGATCACATCTTCGAATTGGCGACAAATTTTGGCAGTGCCGCCGCAACGCCGGAGGCCTATGCCGCGACCGAAGTGATCCCTACCGCGCAGCCCGTCAAACCGGAACCTGGTGCCAGCATCAACGATCGCATGCCACTCATTTCGGCGGATCTTTCGAAAGTCGTCGACCTCGACCCATCGTCGCTCGTCATGCGCATCGCAGGCCTTGGCGAAGTGCCCGCCAACTTCGACGCACAGACAGGCATGTTTTCATGGAAGGTGAACCGCCCGCTGCGCCAGCCGGTGTGCCCGGTCTCGATCACATGGAAAAACCGCTCTGGAAAAACGTCCGGGCCCGCACTTGAATGGTGGTTCCGCATCGACCAAGCCGCCAGCTATTCGGAGCTGTTCTGAACTCGTCCCCATTTCTCATGTTCTCATCACTCGCCGACAGTCTCGACAAAACCTTCCGCAACCTTCGCGGCGTGGGCCGCATTTCGGAAAAAAACATCGCCGACGCCCTGCGCGACATCCGCATCGCGTTGCTCGAAGCCGATGTGGAATTTGCCGTCGCCAAAGACTTCATCGCCAAGGTGAAGGAAAAGGCGATGGGCGAGGATGTTTTCAAATCGATCAAGCCCGGCGAACAGATCGTCAAAATTTTCCACGACGAACTCGAAGCATTGCTCGGCGGCAATCAGTCACCGCTCGATCTCAATCCGCCCGCACGCATCCTGATTTGCGGACTCAACGGCGCAGGCAAAACCACCACCTCCGCAAAGCTCGCCAATCGGCTCAAGCGCGAAGGCCGTCGACCGCTACTCATCGCTTGCGACCTCTATCGGCCCGCGGCGATCGACCAACTCGCCACGCTCGCCAAACAAATCGATGTGCCCTGTTTCACGCCGCAAGCCGGCGAAAGCGATGTGGTGAAGGTCGCCCGCGAAGCGCTCGCATGGGCGGAAACGCAAAATGGCACGGTGCTGATCTTCGACACGGCCGGCCGCCAAGAGATCGACGAAAAACTCGTCGCCGAACTCAAGCGCCTGCACGATTTCATTCAACCCAAGGAAACCCTGCTCGTCGCCGATGCCGCGACCGGCCAACAAGCGGTCTCGGTCGCCCAGCATTTCGACGAAGCGGTCGGCATCA
>CAYQRP010000085.1:0-5248 GCA_964419815.1 uncultured Luteolibacter sp.
ATCAGCCCACGCTGCCTTCCATTTCGAGGTCGATGAGGCGTTTGAGTTCGACCGAGTATTCCATCGGGAATTCGCGGACGAGGTCGTTGATGAAGCCATTGACGGCGAGCGACATCGCCTGCCCTTCGTCGAGGCCGCGCTGTTGCATGTAGAAGAGCATTTCTTCGGACACCTGCGAGACCGAGGCCTCGTGCTGGGTCGCGTGACGATTGCCGCGCACGGTGATGGCCGGGTAGGTGTCGGTGCGCGAGTGGCTGTTGATGAGCAGAGCGTCGCACTCGGTGTTGTTTTTGCAGCCCTTGAGGTGCTTGGGAATGTGGACTTGCCCGCGATAGGTCGCGCGGCCTTCGCCGACCGAGATGGATTTGGAAACGATGTTGGAGGTCGTTTCGTCGGCGGCATGAATCATTTTCGCGCCCGTGTCCTGATGTTGGCCGGTGTTGGCGAGTGCGATCGAGATCACCTCACCGCGTGCACGGCGGCCTTTCATGATCACGCCGGGATACTTCATCGTGAGACGCGAGCCGATGTTGCAATCGATCCAGCGGACCTCCGCATCCTCCATCGCAAGGCCACGTTTGGTGACGAGATTGAAGACATTGCTGCTCCAGTTTTGCACGGTCACATACTGAATCTTCGCGCCCTTGAGCGCGACCAGCTCGACCACTGCCGAGTGCAGCGTGGCGGTCTCAAACTTCGGCGCGGTGCAGCCTTCCATGTACATCACCTCAGCACCTTCATCGGCGATGATGAGCGTGCGTTCGAATTGCCCAAAGCTTTCCGAGTTGATGCGGAAGTACGCCTGCAGCGGCTGCTTGAGCTTCACGCCCTTGGGGATGTAAATGAACGATCCGCCGGAAAACACCGCGCTGTTGAGAGCGGAAAATTTGTTGTCGCCAGTCGGGATCACCTTGCCAAACCACGGACGGAAAATTTCCTCGTACTCTTTGAGGCCTTCGGTCGAGTTGACGAAGATCACGCCTTGCTTGGTGAGCTCCTCCTTCATGTTCGAGTAGGCCGCCTCCGAATCGTACTGCGCCTCAACGCCCGCAAGGAACGCGCGCTCTTGCTCGGGGATGCCGAGACGCTCGAATGTTTTGAGCACTTCCTCGGGCACCTCGTCCCACGAACGCTTCGGCTTCTCACCATCGGAAAGATAATAGCGGATGTCGTCGAAGTGGATGTTGTCGAGATCCTTGGTCGCCCAGTTGGTGGGCATCGGTTTTTCGTTGAATACCTTGAGCGCCTTGTGGCGGAACTCGCGCACCCATTGCGGGTCGTTCTTCACATCGCAGATATAATCGACCGTCTTTTCCGAAAGGCCGCGGCCGGCATCGTACTTGTGGCGCTCGGGAAAGGTGAAATCGCCTTTGCTGCGATCGATGTCGATCGCTTCGCGGGTTTCGTGATCGAGAGTGGCGGTGGTGTCTTCGTAGGACATGGGAAATGGTTGCTGAGGTTTGCGATGCATTACGCGATGGCCGCTTCCTTGAGGAAATCGTAGCCGTGCTTTTCGAGCTCGAGCGCGAGTTCGGGTCCGCCCGAGCGGACGATGCGGCCCTCGGCCATGACATGCACATGGTCGGGCTTGATGTAATCGAGCAGGCGTTGGTAGTGCGTGATGAGCAACATGCCGCGATCGGCAGAGCGCATGGCGTTGACGCCTTTGGCAACGATCTTGAGCGCATCGATGTCGAGGCCCGAGTCGGTCTCGTCGAGGATGCAGTACTTCGGCTCGAGCATCATCATTTGCAGGATCTCATTGCGCTTCTTCTCACCGCCGGAGAAACCTTCGTTGACCGCACGCGCGGTGAATTTGCGATCCATTTCGAGCAGATCCATCTTCGCGTAAAGGTCCTTGTAATAGGCCACCGCGTCGATTTCCTGACCTTTTGGCAGACGCGATTGCAAGGCCGCGCGGATGAAGTTGGCGTTGGAAACACCGGGAACTTCGGATGGATATTGGAAGGCGAGAAAAATCCCTGCGCGCGAGCGTTCGTCGATCGACATTTCGCCGATGTCCTCACCGTCGATCGTCACCGATCCGCCCGTGACCACATAACCTTCGTGACCGGCGATCACTTTCGACAGCGTCGATTTGCCGGAGCCGTTGGGTCCCATGATGGCGTGGACTTCGCCTTTGGGAATTTCGAGGGTGACGCCCTTGAGGATTTCGGTTCCGTCTTCGAGGGTGGCTTGGAGGTTCTGGATGTGGAGGCTCATGGTGGTGAATGTGATGTTGGTTATTTGAAAAAAGTGATGCTTCAGGATGCGGCGAGTTTGCCGCGCAGAGTGATTTCGATGTCTTCGATCATCGCACCGGGCGGCAGGTCGAGGAAGTCGGCGAGATTTACGCCGGGCTTGAATTCGACATCATGAATCGCGCCGCTGGCTTGATCGTGGAAGTGACCGTGTTCTTTCACATTCGGGCAGTAGCGTGATGACTCGCGTTCGAAGTTCACTTGGCGGATCAGCCCGTGGTCGACGAGCGTTTCGAGGCAGTTGTAGACCGTCGCCAGCGAAATGTTGGGCAGACGTTTTTTCACACGCGAGTGGACCTCATTGGCGGTCGGGTGATCGCGGCGACCCATCAGCACGCGGTAGACTTCCTGCCGCTGCGGGGTCATCCGCAGGCCGGGGCAAGCCTTGGGCAGGCTCACAGCGGCGCGGTCATTGCTTCGGTGATTCATCGGCGCGGCAAGCTACGGCAGAGCCTCCCAATATCAAGAATAATTCCAATCTAGGATAAATTCCTGTCTGATGATTTCAGCGAAGTCCTGATTTTTAGCGGATTTTCACCGATATTTCCCGTGATTGACCCCAGACATGCCGATTGCTAGTTTCCGCGGCCCGTCATGAGTTCATCCGCGCCGAATTACAAAGACACCCTAGCACTGCCGCAAACGAGTTTCCCGATGCGTGGGGACCTGGTGGAAAACGAGCCGCTGCGCCTCGCTCGCTGGGAAAAGGATGGGCTTTATCAAAAAATCCTCGGGCGTCGTCGCGCGGCCGGTGCGCCGGAGTTCATCCTTCACGATGGTCCGCCCTTCGCGAACGGCGATGTGCACATGGGCACCGCGCTCAACAAGTTGCTCAAGGATCTGGTTGTGAAGTCGAAGACGATGGCCGGCTACACCACGCCCTTCGTGCCGGGCTGGGACTGCCACGGGCTGCCGATCGAATTCAAGGTCGTGAAAGAAACCGCCGGGCTTGAAGCGCCGGAGATCCGCCGCCGTTGCGCGGAGTTCGCAGGGAAATTCATCGACATCCAGCGCGCGTCGTTCCGCCGCTTGGGTGTGTTTGGCGATTGGCAAAATCCTTATCTCACGATGGCGCCAGCCTATGAGGCGGGCATCTTAAGGGTCTTTGCAAAATTGGTGGAAAACAACTGCGTTTATCAATCGAAGAAACCCGTGCAGTGGTCCTACGGCGCGCAGACCGCACTCGCCGAAGCCGAGGTGGAGTATCAGGACAAGGAAAGCACTGCGGTGT
This sequence comes from uncultured Luteolibacter sp., assembly GCA_964419815.1. Taxonomy (GTDB): domain Bacteria; phylum Verrucomicrobiota; class Verrucomicrobiia; order Verrucomicrobiales; family Akkermansiaceae; genus Luteolibacter. The sequence goes on from CAYQRP010000085.1 coordinate 3,493, forward strand.
TTGTGAAATTTCCACTCGTCAGCGGCGCGCACGCCGGCAAGGCGTCGATCGCGATCTGGACGACCACGCCATGGACGCTGCCCGCCAACCTCGGCCTCGCGGTGCATCCGGAATTCACCTATGTGATCGGCCGCTTTGAAAATGAAATTGCTGCACGCTCGGAGACGCTTGTCATCGTTCGCGAACTCATCGCCGATTTCACCGCGAAAACCGGCTTCGCATTGGCCGAGACGCTCGGCGAAGTGCGCGGACGCGAACTCGAAGGCCTCGAGGCAAAGCATCCGTTTCTCGATCGCAACTCAAAGCTCATCCTCGCGAATTTCGTCACCACCGAGACCGGCACCGGCATCGTGCACATCGCTCCGGGTCACGGCGCGGACGACTATGTCGCGGGTCAACAAAACGGCTTGGCCGTACTTTCACCGGTCGACGATGAAGGGAAGTTCACTGCCGAGTGCGGGCTGCCCGAATTGGTCGGCACGCATGTGTTCAAATCGAACGAACGCATCGTCGAGATCCTCGCCGAGAGCGGTCATTTGCTTGGTCGCGAAATTTACAAACATTCCTACCCGCATTGCTGGCGCTCGAAAACGCCGATCATTTTTCGCGCGGTCGAGCAGTTCTTCATCTCGCTCGAAACGCTGCGTGGCAAGGCGCTTGAGCAGATCGACAAGGTCGAGTGGCTTCCCGCGTGGGGCCGCAACCGCATCTATGGCACGGTCGAGTCGCGGCCCGATTGGTGCATCTCGCGTCAACGCACCTGGGGCGTGCCGCTGCCGGTTTTCTTCGGCGCCGATGGCAAGGCGATCCTCTCGGCCGAGCTCGCGCGCAAGGTCGCCGATGCGGTCGAGCGCGAGGGCACAAACTTCTGGTTCGAACAAAGCGATGCCGAACTCGCCAGCCGTTTCGGCCTGCCTGCAGGCGTGAAAAAAGGCCGCGACACGCTCGATGTGTGGATCGATTCCGGCTGCTCGCACGCGGCGGTGCTCGACCAACATCCCGAGCTCCACGCGCCGGCGGATCTCTACCTCGAAGCCACCGACCAGCACCGCGGATGGTTCCAAAGCTCGCTCATGCTCAGCGTCGCGTACCGCGGCACCGCTCCTTACAAGTCGGTGATGACCCACGGCTTCGTCGTCGACAAGGACAAGAAGAAGCTTTCGAAATCCGAAGCGGAAAAAGCCGGCAAGCCGATCGACGCCGCGCATTTCTACAACAAGTACGGCGCCGATATCGTGCGCCTCTGGGTTTCTTCGGTCGATTGGCAAAACGAAGTTCCCTTCGGCGAGGACCTGTTCAAGCAAGTGGCCGAACCCTACCGTCGCCTGCGCAACACGCTGCGCATTTTGCTCGGCAACCTCGATGGCTTCGATCCGAAAAGCGCGCCTGCGAGCCCAGACTACACACTGCTCGACCGCTGGATCCTCGAGCGTTTGCACGGTGTCACCAGCGAATGCCTCAAAGCCTACGAAGCCTACGAGTTTCGCAAAGTCTTCAACGCGCTCAACAACTTCTGCACGCACGACCTCTCGGCGGTTTACATCGATGCCACCAAGGACCGCATGTACTGCGACGCGATCGACTCACCGCGGCGCATCGCTTCGCAATCGGCGATGCACGCGATCTTCACTTCGCTCTGCCAATTGCTTGCGCCGATCCTTGCCTACACTGCCGATGAGGCTTGGGAGCACGCGCCCTTCGCCAATGGCAGCGTGCACGAGCAGGATTTCCCGACGCCCGATCCCGCCTTCGCGCC
>CAYQRP010000086.1:0-5224 GCA_964419815.1 uncultured Luteolibacter sp.
ATGCAGTCGAAACGCATCGAGCTCGGCATCACCGAATACCCGCTCTTCGATCATCGCGAAATCGACCGCATCACCGACTCGTTTGAGCATCGCGGCACCGAGCGACCCTTCGACCTTGACCCCGACGGCACGCTTCGCGCGACCTTTCATGACGCGGGCCACATTCTCGGATCGGTTGGCGTCACCGTCGAATGCGAAGGCAAACGCCTGATGTACACCGGCGATGTGAACTTCGAACACAGCACGCTGCAAAAAGGTGCACTTTTTCCTGAAAATCCTGTTGATGCGCTGATCGTTGAAACCACTCGCGGAGCGCAACAGCGCGCCCATGGATACGACAGGCATCACGAAGAAAATGAATTTGCCGAAGCCATTCGCGGCGTGATCGACCGCAAGGGATCGGTGTTGATTCCGGTTTTCGCGATGGGCAAAACTCAAGAGGTTCTCGGCATGCTCCATCGCTTCAAAAGCGAAGGTCTGATCCATCACAACACGCCGGTCTACATCGGTGGCCTCGGCACGAAGATGACCCACATCTACGATCGATACTGCGATGTGTCGCGCCGCCACCTTCCAGGATTTCGTTTCCTCAAGGACATGGACATCGAGGGTGCGAACCGCAAGCGTACAGGACCGATCCCATTCACCAACGGATGCATCTACGCGCTCTCAAGCGGCATGATGTCGGAAAAAACCGTATCCAATGTCTTTGCTCGACAAGGAGTGCTGGAAAACAAAAAGCATGGTTTGTTCTTCGTCGGATATGCTGATCCCGAGACTCCCGGCGGTCGCATCCGTGCCGCAAAGAATGGCGACGAAGTCCTGCTCGATCCCGCATTTCCACCGGTCAAACTTCGCTGCGAAACGCGCGTCTTCGACTTCAGCGGCCATTCGACCCGCGAAGCGATCATGGACTACATCGCAAAGGTACGCCCGAAAAAAGCCTTTCTCGTTCACGGCGACGATGACGCGGTCGAGTGGTTCCGCGCCGAAATCCATAAAAACCTGCCGCAAACCAAAGCGATCGTGCCGCTGCCCGGCGAAGAGCACCAAATCTGATTCCGCAGATGCTCTAACGCTCGATGCGAAATCCACGACAGTCCTTGAGCGGCGGAATCTCCGAAATACTATGCTGCCGAATATTTCTCGCCATCGCCGATTCGTCGATGATTTCGCATAAAAAAGCATCCACCTCGTCGGCTTCGCCCATCACCTGCAACTCGACACTTCCGTCATCAAGATTTTTCACGGATCCGCACACATCAAATCCGCGCGCGAGGTCTTTGACGGTGTATCGGAAACCCACGCCTTGCACCCGGCCTTCAAAAATCACCTGTCTTGCGATCATCGGATTCGATTTAATTAAATTTTTCCGCAAACACTTTGGTTGCCGCATTGATGAAACGAACCGCTGTCCCGCGCGGACGCGTGACGACCAGATGCCGCTTGTCTGGAGCAAGCACCACACTGCCAAGCTTGATGGTTTCCTTGGCACCCACCACAGCTGAGACAATTTCCAGCGCGACCGATTGAAATTTTTCCGCCGCCTCAGCCGAATCCAATTCGACCTCCCAAATCACCGCCGTCGAGGCTTCGCCATCGGGCACGAGCAGATAACGGTCGCCCGCCCAACACGACGAAAGTTCGTGTGCCATGCCGACATCGCCAGCGCGCTCCAGCCAAAGCCGCAAACCAAGCTGTCCGGCGGATTCGTTGAGATAGGGTTCCTCAGGTAGCCCCGTGATTTCGATGCGCTTGTCGGAAATTTCAGCAAGCTCCGGCTGCAAAATTTTTCGAGTCGTGAGTGGCGGCTCACGCAAGGCGGCCAAAAGTTTTTCGCCTCCCTGCACGTGCAGTGAATCGGCATAACCCTTGCCCTCGACCACCGGAAATGTGGTCAGGCCCTGAATAAAAGGCGGCAGGCTTGCGAAGAGTTGCTCGACTCCCACATTCGACCTCATCGACATGAAGCCACCTTTCAGGGCGTTGATCGCAAGAAACCTCGATTCGACACCGGCCGCCGCACCTTGATGCAAGGCCTCACGCGCACGCGCGGCATCATCGCCGGGGTATGCCGCAGGTGGTGGGAAATGCTGATGCAACAAAATGCGCGAGATCAGACGCAGCATCGCCGCTTGATCCGGAATCGCTTCATCGTCAAAACGATCGGTGATCCATGCCTCACCGGTGACATCGTCAAACCATCCGCGCGCGCCAGTCGTCCGCACCACCGTCAACTGCGAAAGCAAATCATCATCGGGCCCGAGCCAGCCAATCCATTGGTAGGCTTCTTTTCGATCGTCGATTCCCGATGGGCCAAAGCGGCTTTCGATTGCCGCTGCGACACGATCGCGCAATTCCTCCGAGGCGATGCGATGGACGACTGGGCTCGATATGAACTTCAATCCAAATTCTTTCTCCACACGAGCAATGGCTTCGGCAGGCACGGCCACCTCGCCACCCCCCTGCGCCAATGATCTCAGAGATTCGTTCTCACGTTTGAGCATCGCATTCTCATCGAGCAAAATTTTCAATCGATCCTCCTGCCCTGCCGGACCCTCTCCCAACGAGCGCCAATGAAGACCCTGAAAAATTCCGCCTGCCCCGATAGCGGCACCCATCAACCACGGCAGCAATGTTTTGGAATCGGCCACGAATGAAAATTCAACTCAACGCCCAACAGGGCGCGCATTGGGGTTGGCGGGCGCCTTGCCGGATTCCTCCTTGAACGGGTTGACATCCAAGGCCGAGGATTTCACACCAAAGACTTCTTCGAAGGTTTTTCCAGGAAGAAGGTTGTAAACGATCGGCGCGCTGCGGTTGCCCTGGGCGTCGTACACATAACAAACCCGCTGGATCGGCATTTCGGTGCCTGTGTTTGGATCGACGCGCTTGTTCCTCGCGTCAAACATCCGCTCCTCAACGAGCTGACCGTCGGACTTGCGGTAGCCGTAACTGACCTTAAAGAGCAGATTGTTTGAGCCATCGTAAATTTTGCAACTCACCGGGTTGCTGTTCGAATCCATCCGATAGTTTGTCATCATCACCAAGACGCCGTTGGCGTTCAATTTTTTCTTGGTGAGCGATCGGTTGTCGGGCGTGCGGGTGAACAGGGTGCGCGACCCGTCCTCGTGACGCATGACGCGCACATTCGGGCCATCAACTGCCTCAAGCTCGTTGGCCCGCACCTGCATGCAGAGACAAAGTGCCGATATGACCGCCAGCAGCGGATTGGAAATTTTCCAGTTTGCCAGAAAGCTCACGCGCGCCAAGGTAATTGCGCAGGGCGGACGCTGCAAGCCGCCAGTTTCACATGATTTGGAGAACCCGTCGCGAAACCCTCGACCTCAGCCGCCGCGCGCGGGTCATGGGCATCCTCAATGTCACGCCGGATTCGTTTTCGGACGGCGGCTCCCATTTCGGCGTCGAGGCCGCATTGGCCCATGCCCGTGAAATGATCGCACAAGGCGCGGACATCATCGATGTCGGCGGCGAATCCACACGGCCCGGTTCGCTGCCAGTCGCGGCAGATGAGGAAACCGCACGCACCGCACCAGTGATTCGCGCGCTGCGTGCCGAATGGAGCGGCCTCATTTCGATCGACACTTCGAAAGCCTCGGTCGCAAAAGCGGCGCTCGAATGCGGGGCTGACATCGTCAACGACGTGAGCGGCCTGATCGCGGACCCGCAGATGGCGGATGTTTGTGCAAGCAGCCGCTGCGGCGTGGTCGTGATGCACATGCAGGGCACGCCGCAGAACATGCAACTCGCACCGCACTACGACGATGTGGTGCGGGAAGTGGCGGAATTTTTCATCGAACGCATGACCTCGCTTCCCGCGCGCGGCATTGATCCGGAAACCATCTGCTTCGATCCAGGTATTGGTTTTGGAAAAACCCTCGATCAAAACATCGCGCTGCTCAAGGCCTTGGACGCAATCACTCCACCAGGCCGCCCCCTTTTGCTCGGGGTTTCCAGAAAATCCTGCATCGCGGGCATGCTCGAAAGCACCGACATCAAAGAGCGTGACTGGCCCACGGTCGCCATCACCTCGTGGGCAAGGCAACGCGGGGTCATGTTGCACCGCGTGCACGAAGTGAGGAACAACCTTCAAGCTCTGCGCATGACCGAGGCAATCATCGGGCCAACTGGCGCCATCCGCAAACTCAGCGCGGAAGCGCCACCGTCCCAACGGGCTTGAGCGCGTTGCGATATTTGGCAATCGCATCGACGATGCCCACCGCAATCGCCTTTTGATACCTCTCGTTGTGAATCAGGCGCGCCTCGTAATGATGCGACATGAATCCGCCTTCAAACAAAATGGCCGGATGTTTCACTCCGGAAAGCACGCTGAAGCGCGCTCGTTTGATGCCGCGGTCAAAGGTGTTGACTCCCAATTTGCGCATCACCGATCCGTGTACCGCAGTGGCCAGAGCGACATTGGCCGAGTCGTGTTCATTGCCCGCGCGCGCGAAGTGGTCGGACGCGATGGTGTTCCTGCCGTAATGCGAAACGCCGGCAGGCGAAAGGGTAAATGTCTCGATGCCCCGCGCTTCGCGACCGCCCGCATTGAAATGAATGCTGATAAACAACGAATTTTCCGTCCGCGCATTTGCCAAGTTCACCCTTTCTTGCAGCGACAGATAACGGTCGCTCTCACGGGTCATCACCACCTTGAAGCCCCGCTTCTCGAGCATCAGCTTGGCCATTGCCGCGACTCTCAGATTGTAGGTTGCCTCAGTGCCAAGCGAATTGGTCGCACCCGGGTCCGCTCCGCCATGCCCGGGATCGAGAATGATCGTGCTGAAATTTTCCGCGTTCTTGATGAATTTAGGACGCAACACCGGATCCACCAACTTGGAAACATCCAAGCGCGAGATGTATGCCTTGTCTCCAGACATCGTCACCGGATACGTGAACACGAATTTCACCTCATTCATCAGGCACTCACGCGAACCAATCCTCAGAGTCATGCGACGCTTTTTCGGATTTTCCAAAATCAGGGAATTGCCTTTCCGCACCATCGTGGCGAAACCGTAAAAATTTTTGACACTCGGAACCGAAATGTAATCGCGGCCTTCTATCTGGATCACATCAAAACCGCCGTTAGCTGCACGGGCATTCGGCACAAAAACACCGAGCAGGCAGACGCAAACCAACAGCAGAATGGACGGCATCCACCTGCGCTGTCCGTTTCTATGGGGTTTGCGGGACACGGGATTTG
>CAYQRP010000087.1:0-5223 GCA_964419815.1 uncultured Luteolibacter sp.
TCGTGTAATCGTATCCGTCCTTGAACAAGGCCTGATAGAGTTCCTTCGAAACATTGCCATCGACAGGGGTGTTATCAAGTTCGCCCGGATAAAACCCCATGTCCGCCTTGAACTCTTCGATCGCCTTGCTCAGCAGTGCAATTTGGACCTTTGCCTTTTCGCTGGCTTGTCGCTGTTTGGCAAATCCCGTGCCGGCGACCACCAGTCCGGCAAGGAGGGCGATGATGGCGATGACCGTGATCAGCTCGACGAGCGTGAAGGCGGGGCGGGTGCGACGGGTGTGGACTTTCATGATGTGGGAGCTTGCGCGGATCACTGGTTGCCCATGGTCGAGATCATCTTGATGAGCGGCAGGAAGAGCGCGAACACCACCGAACCAACGATCAAGGCCAGAATCACGATCATGATGGGCTCCAGAATCGAAGTGAGCGCGGTGACGGCGTTGTCGACCTCATCGTCATAGACGTCGGCGACCTTGAGAAGCATTTCGGGCAGCTGTCCGGTTTCTTCGCCGACGTCGACCATCGAGATGACCATGTTGGGAAACACGCCGGAGGCTTGGAGCGGAGTGACGATCGTTTCACCTTCCTTGACGGCCTCGTGGACTTTTTCGATGGCGCTCGAGATGACCACATTGCCGGCGGTGTCGCGGGTGATGTTGAGAGCTTGAAGGATTGGCACGCCCGAGGTCACGAGGGTGCCGAGGGTGCGTGAGAAGCGCGAGACGGCGCTCTTGCGTTGAATGTCGCCGAGGATCGGCATGCGCAGCTTGAGCAGGTCGATGGTGCTGCGGCCGCCCTTGGTTTTGCCCCACATGTTGAAGAGCACAACGAGCACGCCGAAGGCAACGAAGAGGAAGAAAACGTTTGGCAGGAAAAGCGGACGCGCGAGGAAGAACTCGGAGGTGCCGAACACGATCTGGGAAATGAGGGGCAGCTCCTGGTCGGTGCTGGTGAACATCTCCTTGAACTTCGGCACGATGAAAATCATCAGGAACACCAGGATGGCGACGGCAATGAACATCACGATCACCGGATACACCATGGCCGAGACGATCTTGTTTTTGAGCTTCTGGGCCTTTTCCTGATACTCGGCGAGGCGGTTGAGAACGACCTCAAGCACACCGCCAAGTTCACCGGCTTTGACCATGTTGACGTAGAGCTTGTTGAAAATTTTCGGGTGCTGGGCGAGCGATTCGGAAAAGGTCGAACCGCTCTGCACGTTTTCGGCGAGAACGCCAACGGTGGCGCGGAGCACCGGATGGGGCTCCTGTTTCTCGAGCACGGTGAGGCTGCGCAAAAGGGGCAGGCCCGAGTCGATGAGCGTCGCAAGCTGGCGGGTGAAGATCGTGAGGTTTTTCGGCTTCACGCTGCCGCCGATCTTGCCGGCGGGTTTTGCCTTGGCCTTGCCCTTGGTTTTTGCCGCGATGGCAGCCTTGGCTTTTTTGCCACCTTTGCCCTCTTCCTGAATTTGGGTCGGATAGAGCCCATTGCCGCGCAGCTGCTGGATGGCATCGCTTTCTGAACCGGCTGAGATGACTCCGGTCTTCTGTTCGCCTTTGGCGTCGAGGGCGCTGTAAATGAAGTTGGGCATGGTTTTGTTCAGAGCGGAATGAAGCGCAAAGCCGTCGTCATGGCGATGGAAAAGTCGGGCCTGGCAGTGGGTTTTTGCGGTCCGGCGAGTGGGGCGCTGTTTGGGATCAGGTGTACTTCAGCACTTCCTCGATGGTCGTGTTGCCGAGGTAAATGTTGCGCAGGCCGTCCTCGCGCAGCGTGTTCATGCCGAGCTCGACGGCCTTTTGCTTGATCACCACCGTGGGGGCGCGGGCGGTGATCAGCTCGCGGATCGGGTCGGTGACATTGAGCAACTCGTAAAGTCCGCGGCGGCCCTTGTAACCGGTTTGACCGCAAACATCGCAGCCGGTACCGGTAAAGAACTGCTTGTCGCCAAGCTCATGGGCGGAGACGCCGAGCTGGCTGAGGATGGCTTCGTTCGGCTCGTAGGGCGACTTGCAGTCCTTGCAGATCGTGCGGACGAGGCGTTGCGCGAGCACGCCTTCGAGCGAGGCGCCGACAAGGAAGGGCTCGCAGCCCATGTCGACGAGGCGCGTCACCGCGCCGGGCGCGTCGTTGGTGTGAAGCGTCGAAAGCACAAGGTGACCGGTGAGCGCGGCCTGAATGCCGATGGTGGCGGTTTCCTTGTCGCGCATTTCCCCGATCATGATGCGGTCCGGGTCTTGACGCAGGAAGGCGCGCAGTACCCGTGGGAAATCGAGGCCGATGGCTTCGTTGATCGGAATCTGCACGATGCCGTCGATGTCGTATTCGACCGGATCCTCGGCAGTGAGGAGCTTGGCATCGATGGTGTTGATGCGGCGCAGCGCGGCGTAGAGCGTGGTCGTCTTACCCGCGCCGGTCGGACCGGTGACGATGAAAATCCCGTTGGGCTTTTCGATCGTCTCGGTGATGTAATCGTAAATGTATTCGGGCAGTCCGAGATTTTCGAGCGAAAGGTTCACCGACGAGCGGTCGAGCACCCGCAGCACGATCGATTCGCCGTGGTGGGTTGGCAGTGACGAGACCCGCATGTCGACCTGTTTGTCGCCGATCTGTTTGACGATCCGTCCGTCTTGCGGGACGCGTCTTTCGGCAATGTTCATGTTGGACATCACCTTCACGCGCGAGAGGATGGGCAGCGCAAGGTGGATGGGCGGCGGAGCCATTTCGTACAGCGCGCCGTCAACCCGATAGCGGATTTTGAATTCGTTTTCGAAGGGCTCGAAGTGAATGTCGGAGGCTTTTTCCTTGATCGCCTGATAGAGCACCAGGTCGACGTAGCGGATGATCGGTGCGGAGTTGGCCTCCGATTCGAGATCGGCTTCGGTGCGGCCCTCGCCGCCGATTTCCAACTGGCCGAGGATGTCCTCCATGGCCTTGCCTTCGCCGCCGTAGCATTCGTTGATCTTCGCCTCGACGATGTAATCCGGCGCGACCACCAGCACGATTTCGCGGCCAAGCGAGAAACGCAGATCCTCAACGGTTTGCGGGTTGAGCGGATCGACCAGCGCGACATGAAGCCCTGCGTCGTCGAATTGAACGGGCAGCGCGCCGTGGAGGCGGGCAGTGCCGGCGGGCACCAGTCCGAGGATCGCTTCCGGCGGCGTCCAATCGCGCAGATCAACCATCTGCGCGCCCAACTCGGATGCCACGACTGGCCAGACGTCGTCGCGGTTACCGATGATTTGAAAGTCGGTGAGGATTTCGGCGATTTCCTTCCCGCTCTGATTCACCTCGGCGAGGATGTCTTGCGCGAGGCTGGTGTCGATGAGCCCGCGGGCTTGGAAGAGTTCGACAATTTGTTGATGGTCCATGAGACAGGCGGAGAGTGAGTGCTTTGCGGTGGATCAGTCGGCATCCGACATGGTGGTGTGGACGACTTCGCTGCCGGAGGTGAGGCCTGCCAGCACCTTGCGGATGCCGTCCTCGCGCAACGTGCGCATGCCGAGTTCGCGCGCGCGACGGCGCAACTGGGTGGAGGTGAGACCGGTGTTGATCATCTGGCGCACTTCGTCATCGACGAGGAAAAGCTCGAAGATGCCCATCCGGCCCTTGTATCCGCCGCCGCGGCATTTTTCGCATCCGACCGGACCGTAGATCGAGGCATCGGCCATGCGCGAGGCGTCGAGTGAAAGCGCGCGCATTTCCTTTTCGGTAAGCTCCGACGGAGCCTTGCACACCGGGCAAAGTTTGCGCACGAGGCGTTGGGCAAGCACGCCGCGCACCGCCGAAGCGATGAGGAACGGCTTCACGCCGATGTCCGCCAAACGGGCAACGGCCGAGGGCGCGTCGTTCGTGTGGAGGGTCGAGAAAACCAAGTGACCGGTGAGCGAGGCGTTGATCGCGATGTTGGCGGTTTCGGCATCGCGAATTTCCCCGACCATGATGATGTTCGGCGCTTGGCGGAGCATCGCGCGCAGGGCTGCGGCAAAGGTCATGCCAATGTCGGTTTTGACCATCACCTGGTTGATGCCCGCGAGTTCGTATTCGACCGGGTCTTCGACGGTGATGATTTTTTTGTCGGGTCGGTTGATGACGTTGAGGCAGGCGTAGAGCGTGGTGGTTTTTCCCGATCCGGTCGGACCGGTGACCAGCAAAATGCCGTCGGGCAATCCGAGGAGCTGCTCGAAGGTGGTTTGGTCGTCGGAGAAAAAGCCAAGCTCCGGAAGACCGAGCACCAGCGCCGACTTGTCGAGGATCCGCATGACCATCGACTCGCCGTGGTTCGAGGGCACGGAGGAAACCCGCAGGTCGACTTCCTTGTCGCCGAGCTTGAGCTGGATGCGTCCGTCCTGAGGAAGGCGTTTTTCCGCAATCGACATGGAGCCGCTCATGACCTTCAAGCGCGCGATCATCGCCGGCAGAAGTTTCTTCGGGTGGCTGTCGACGTGGACGAGTTTGCCATCGAGGCGATAGCGCACGCGCACGGATGTTTCGAGCGGCTCGACGTGGATATCGGAGGCGCGCAAACGGAAGGCCTCGGTGAGCAGCTGGACGACGAGTCGGATGATCGGCGCGTCGCCTTCATCGGTGCCGGCCTCGGAGTCGCCGGTGGTGATGCGCATGCCGTTGGCGTCCACAGCGCCGCCGTCGTCAGACGATTGATAAAACTGCCGCAGATGGTCGCGAATGTCCTGATGGGCGGCGCAGACGAGGTTCAACTCGCGACCGATGACGTGCGGAAGCGAGTCGAGCGTTTCGAAATCAAGCGGATCGGCGACCGCGACGGTGAGCGTGAGTCCGTCGTCCTGAACGGGGATGACGCGGTAGCGTCTGGCGGTTTCCTCGCTGATCGTTTCGGTGATGCCGGGTTGGAAGTTGACTTCCGAAAGCTTGATGAAAGTCATCGCCGCATTGGCTGCCAAAGTTTGGGCGATTTGCTCTTCGGTCAGCGCGGTGTACGCGAGCATGTGCTCGATGACCGATTCACCGCCGGAGGCTTTCGCTTGCGCGGCGGCCACTTCATCCGCACTCACCAGGCCGGCTTCGACAAGCAATTCTATAAGATATTCTTCGTTGGAAAACACGGGATGAAATGGCGTCTGATGGTGGATGGTGGAAGGGCGAGCGTAGCACCTGAAATCATGCGGCGCAACCTTTCCAGAGTGTTTCCTCCGCCCCCTGCTTGTCAACTGGCCAGATTTGCGGCGCTTGGATTTTTGCAGCA
>CAYQRP010000088.1:0-5180 GCA_964419815.1 uncultured Luteolibacter sp.
AAGGGTTTTTCGACAATCACCCTTGCCCAACTGCCATTGGCAGCTTGGTTGAGTCCGGCATTTCTGAGGTTGGTGAGAATCTCGTCGAAGAATTCCGGTGCTGAGGCAATGTAAAACAAACGGTTGCCTGCGCCGCCGCGCGCGGCATCGATGGCGGCAAGTTTCTCGGCAAGGCGGCGGTAGCCTTCGGCATCGGAAAATTCCGATTGGTGGTAGCTCACCGATTCGATGAAGGAGGACCAGATTTGTTCGTCGTGGCCCGAGCGCGAAACCTTGCGGTTCACATCGACGAGACCGGCGCGAAATTCCGCGTCGGATTTTTCGCGTCGTGCGAAACCGATGATCTTCACCCCGGTTGGCAATTCGCCATCGACGGCGAGATTGTAGAGCGCGGGGACAAGCTTGCGGTGCGTGAGGTCGCCGGTGGCGCCAAAGATCACCACCGTGCACGGCTCAGGAGTCGAGCGGGAGACCAGGTCTTCGCGAAAGGGGTTCATGAGTGTTGAAATTGGCTGAATGCGGCGGGCGCGGCCCTGATCGCATGCCGTTTCACGCAGGCATCGGGAAATCGCGGTTGAAAGCGAAGACCCGGTCGCGCAGCGCGTGGAGTTTCGGGATGTCGTTGTGGTTGGAAAGCGCTTCGTGGATGAAGTCGGCAACTTTTTCGACATCGCTTTCCTTCATGCCGCGAGTGGTCACGGCGGGTGTGCCGATGCGAATGCCGCTCGGCTTCATCGGGCTGCCCGTGTCGAAAGGAATGCCGTTTTTGTTGACCGTGATGCCGGCCTCGTCGAGCGCGTGCGAGGCATCGGCACCGTTGAGGTTTTTCGGGCGAAGGTCGACGAGCATCACATGGTTGTCGGTGCCGCCCGAGACGATGCGGTAGCCGTGCTGCGTGAGGCGCGCGGCGATCGCCTGCGCATTTTTCACGACTTGTTGCGAGTAGCTTTTGAATTCCGGCTTGAGTGCTTCGCCGAAGCAGACTGCCTTGGCGGCGATCACATGCATGAGCGGTCCGCCCTGCACGCCAGGGAAGACTTGCGCGTCGATTTTTTTCGCAAACTCCTCTTTGCAAAGGATGATCCCGCCGCGCGGTCCACGCAGGGACTTGTGCGTGGTCGAGGTGACAAAATCCGCGTGAGGCACCGGGCTTGGATGCACGCCCGCGGCGACGAGTCCGGCGATGTGGGCCATGTCAACAAACAGGTAGGCGCCGACCTCGCGGGCGAGCTTGCCCATGCGTTCGAAGTCGATCACGCGCGAGTAAGCCGACGCACCGACCGTGATCAGCGCAGGCCGCAGGTCGCGCGCGGTTTTTTCGAGTTCCTCGTAATTGATCCGTTCGTCGTCGGGCGAAACGCCATAGTGGGTCACGTCGTAAAAACGGCCGGAGAAATTCGCTTTGTGGCCGTGCGTGAGGTGACCGCCGTGCGCGAGATCCATCGTGAAGATTTTGTCGCCGGGTTTGAGCACCGAGAAATAAACCGCGGTGTTCGCCTGCGATCCTGAGTGCGGTTGGACGTTGGCGTGTTCGGCGCCGAAGAGTTCCTTGGCGCGATCGATTGCAAGTTGCTCGACCACGTCGACATGCTCGCAGCCGCCGTACCAGCGTCGGCCCGGGTAGCCCTCGGCGTACTTGTTGGTGAGGATCGAACCCTGCGCCTCCATCACGGCGGGCGAGGCGAAGTTTTCGGAAGCGATCAACTCCACATGGTTGCGTTGACGTTTTTCCTCGGCATTGATGGCCTCGTAAATCGCGGGATCGCTTTGCGCGATGCTGCTGCCCGAAGATTTGCAAACGCGTGCCTCATGTCGGCCGCCTTCGAAACGGGCGGCGAGGAAGGCATCGACCATCGCAATGGCGGTCGGCACATCCGTGTACTTGCCGCTGAGGCAAAGGATGTTGGCATCGTTGTGCTGACGGGTCATCACCGCTTCGTCGACCGAGAGAACATTGGCCGCACGCACATGGCGGTGGCGGTTGGCGGCGATGCTCATGCCAACACCCGAGGTGCAGGCGAGAATGCCGAACTCAAAGGTGTCGTCACCAACGTTTCGCGCGACCACATTGGCGTAGTCGGCATAGTCGACCGATCCGTTGCTGTGAGTGCCGAAATCATGCACCTCGTGGCCGACGGATTTGAGGTGGGCGACTACGGCGTTTTTCAGGTCGAAGGCGCCGTGATCGGCACCAATGGCTATGCGGAAAGTGGGGTGGCTCATGGCGTCGCGGGATTCAAGACTGGGCCGGGGTAATTGAAAATCGGAAAGTTTACCGATTCGGACAATTGCGGCGTCTGGACCTTGTTTCGGAGTTCGCGCCACCAAGAAAAAATCCACCCTCCGGCAAGCGAAGGGTGGATTATCTACCGATGCCATCAAACTGATGGAAATTGTCCGGGCTTTTGCCGGTGGTGGTGCCGGGTGGGGCACCGTCTGGAGCTTCATGTGGCAGATTCGTTTTCGGAATCGGCGGCGATTTGGTCGAGCAGGCGCGACATGGCCTCCTCTGGGCTCATTTGCCACTCTTCGGCTTTGGCGAGGATGAGTTCCTTGGCCGAATCGCTCAGTTCGGATGTGCTTATCTCCAATGTTTTATCCATTATTTACTGAAGCAGTAAGATAATCAATTTCACGGGAAAGCGTCAAAGAAAAAACATCGAAAAAAATGGCGCGTCGACCGCGCAGGGGCATATTTCCCGCATGGCTTTGAAGGAAAATCCCTTCCGAAAATGGATGGATGAAAACAAGCTCTCTGCGTCCGAATTGGCGGGCCCTTTGGGAGTGAGCGTGCAGACGATCCACAATTGGAGGTCGGCAGGTGTGCCGCCGCGGCGTCAGCCCTACGTGAGGGACACGATGGCACGCTGGCATGTGATTGCCTCGCGACCCATGAATTCATTTTTGATCACTGCCGGAGAAAAACAATTTGAGCAATGGAGTGAAGCGGCGCTTGCGTCAGGCAAAACCCTGGTCAGGTGGGCGACCGATGGTCTCGACGAGTTGGCTACCCGCCGTTTTGCGCATTCATCGGGCAAGTCGATGCCCAAGCATGTGAAGGTTTCGGCCGGTCCGCCGCCAAGACATGGCTCGGAGCCGTCCTACTGATGGCTCGCGGCATCAATTCTCTTCAGGGCACGATTCGCACGCGGTCGCCCTCGGAGGTCATCGCAAACAACTTTGCCGCGTTGTTGGCGGGGAGGCGGATGCAACCGTGTGAGGCGGGATATCCCGGCAGGTAGCCCTGATGCAGCCCGAAGTCGGAACCGCTGAGTCGTTGGAAAAACGGCATGCTCGAATGATAGATCGTCGAGGTCCAAGAGCGATGCTTGTTGGTGATCACAAACTCGCCGGTCGGCGTGCAATAACCTTTGCGGCCGGTCGACACCTTGGTGGAAAAAATTTCCGCGCCCATGGCGTCGTAGACGCGCGCGACCTGTTCCTTGAGGCTAATTTCCACATGGCGTTCCTCACGATGCGGATCCTTGCCGAGCACCAGGCGCATCATGCGCACATCGTGGCGGCGAGCGGCAAAAGTGAGCGGCCAGTACCAGGCTCGGTTGGTGCGAACGTTCATTTTCGCGCCTGCTTCGATGAGGCATTTGGCGGATTCGATGTTGCCCGAATCGATCGCCATCATGAGTGGTGTCGCGCCGGAATCGTTTTTCAAAACCCAGCGCATGGAACCTTCCCGCACGAGCTTGAGAAATTTTTCGGTGACGGGAAGCATGAAAGGGGAGTTGGGGTCTCCGCCCAGCCCGATGATGGTGCGAACCGTGCGGTGGCATCCGCGCGCGATCGCCACATGGAGCGCGCGCTGACCTTCGGGCATGACGGCATCGAAGTCGGCGCCGTGCTGCAAGAGCTGTGATGCGAGTTGGTCATGGCCAGCAGCCAGCGCCACCGAAAGCGGGGTGTCCAAGCAGGGAGCGCGGTTGATGTTGGGAGATGCGCCGCCCGCAAGCAACAGGCCAGCCGTTTGGTGATCGCCGCGACGGCAGGCTTCTTCGAGAGCGCGGCCGGCAGGAAAACCGTAATCGAGAAACAGTTTCACGAAATCCATCCGACCATCGCGCGCGGCGATCTCGACGAGTTTTGCGCGATCGAAATTTTTTCCAAACCCGATGCCGCGCGAAAACAGAAGGCGTGCCTTGCCGATGTCGTTTTGTTCGAAAGTCTTGCCAAGCCACGTTTCCCAGCCACCGGGCGGTATGCGCACATGATCGATCAGTTGTGTGAAAAAGCGGCCGTCCTCGTGATGAAACGCGAGTTCAAACGCCGAAGGTCCTTGAGTGCCGGAGCAGGCCAGCAGCGGGTCGGCGCCGATTTCGAGAAGCGATTTGAAAAGATCGGCATCGCCGATCGAAAGCGCCATCGAGAGAGGGCTCGCTCCTTCGCGGTTGCGCGCGTTCGGGTCGGCACCCTTGGCCGCGAAGCGGGGGATGATGTCATGCCATTTTTGATCGATCGCATGATGGATGACCGTGTTGCCGACGGCATCGGGCGTGGTGGGGTCGGCGCCGATTTCGAGCAGGGATTCGACCAAGGCGCGGTTGCCGGCCGACATCGCCACATGCAAGAGCGGATTTCCTTGGGGATCCTTGAGGTTGGGATTCGGCTCGTGGCGCAGGATGTCGGCGATGAGATTTTGGTGACCTTGCTCAACGGCCCAGATGAGCACCGCTTTGCCATCCGGCATCGATCCATTCGGGTCGCCGCCGGCAGCGAGCAGGGTGTTGAGCAATTCAAATTGCCCGCATTCGGCCGCTACGCCGAGAATGTGGCCGCATTCGCCACTTTTCGCGCTGGGGTCGGCACCCGAGTTGAGCAGCATCATCAGGCTCTCGGCATCGTGATTTTTCACCGCCCGTGCCAGCGGGTGCTCGCCCGAGGCATCGGTGGAATTGCCGCAAACGCCGCTTTCGAGCAACAACGCCGATGTCTGGTGATCACGCTCGGCGATCGATTGGCACAAAGTTTCCTCTTTGGCCTCGATGCCAGAGGAATTGAGCGCCCGCAGAGCCTGGGCTTGGCGCGAGTCGCAGGCGACCAGCGCCAGAAGCGCCGCAGTCAACCCGAATTTTTCCAATGCACGCAAGCCGAGGTCGATCACCGTGGCGTGGATCTTATGAGTACTCGCAGCCGTGGCAAGTTTGTCTGTGAAAAATTGATCGGAAAAA
>CAYQRP010000089.1:0-5155 GCA_964419815.1 uncultured Luteolibacter sp.
TGCTCAAGAGACTCGGCCTGTTCAAGCGGCGATGGCGGCCATGTGACAAAGCGCTCAAGAAAGGAGCGACTGTAGGCATAGATGCCCTTGTGCCGCAGCACCGCAAGACCCGGAACCGCATTGCGAAAATACGGCAGCGGCGAGCGCGAAAAATACAGCGCGCGACCATCAAGCGCGGTCACGACCTTCACCACATTCGGGTCTGCCACCGCCGCATCCGACGGGTCTAGCGGATTGGCTGCGGTGGCCATGTCGAGCGACGAATCGGACAACATCGCCAGCGCCAACTCGTCAATCAGGCTTGGCTCGATCATCGGTTCGTCGCCCTGGATGTTGATGATGTGACTCGCCTGCGGCACGGCCCTGACCGCCTCGGCGATGCGGTCGGTTCCCGTCGGGTGATCGGGCGAAGTCATCACCGCCTCGCCGCCAAAAGCGCGCACGGCATCAAAAATCCTCGCGTCATCGGTGGCGACCAAGATGGCGTCGAGTCGCTCGCACTGGCGGCAACGCTCCCACACGTGCTGGATCAGGGGCTTGCCGGCGATGAGATGGAGCGGCTTGCCGGGGAACCGGGTGGATCCCCAACGCGCGGGAAGAATGCCTAAAACATGGCCGGCGGATGAATTTTTGAGCACGCTGATATGAGGTTGGGCAAAGGTACAACAGCGGGGCTCGATCGGACAAGAGCGGTTTCGGAAAAATCATGCGAATCGCGCAGTTGACGATTTCCCGACGGCTCTTGCGCAACTTCACCGCCTGAATGAGGTTGAATCCCAAAAAGGCCGCGCCATTCTGCAGTCCTCATTCGATCACCCCCACCCATGGACCCGACCGCGAAGAATCAGCCCGCTGACGACGGCTCGGAGGACTTTGATTTGATGAAACGCATTGCGCGTGGGGATGAGTCGGCATTTCGCGAGCTTCTCATACGACATCAGGACGCGGTGCTTGGCACGGTCGCCAAGATGCTCGGCAACCCGAGCGATGCGGAAGACATCGCCCAGCAGGTATTTCTTCGCATCTGGCAGCACGCCAAAAGCTACCGACCCGATGCAAAGTTCACGACCTACCTTTTCACGATCACCCGCAACCTCGTCTTCAACGAGACCCGCCGCCGCAGTCGCAAAAAAGAAATCTCACTCGACACCAACGACACATCCGGCAGCCACCACGAGCCTGGCGATGCCCCGCACCGTCAGCCCGATGCCTCGCTGCTCGAAGCCGAACTTCGCCTCGCGGTCGACCGCGCCATCGCCTCCCTCCCCGAAACCCAACGCCTCGCAGTGATCCTGCGCCGCTACGAGGACCTCTCGTACGAGGAAATTGCCGAGGTCCTCGAGCTCTCGGTTTCGGCCGTGAAAAGCCAGCTCTTTCGGGCCCGCAACAGCCTGCGCGAGGCATTGAGCGGATATTTAAATCATTGATTTTCAATAGATTGTGATTTAAAAAGCGGTCTTTTTGCGTTCTTGCCAAGGCCCTGTTATCGGCCCTAAAGTCTCCCCCCGCCCACCCGCCAAGGGTGCCAGCGCGAGAAAAAACCGACTGTTTCAACGTAGTGCGATACCTGGATGCCATCAAACGCTGGCGACTGGCCCAACAAGGGCTCTCGTCAGGCAGAAAAAGACGGATTCACACGGGCAACCCCCTCCTGCAAATTCTCCAGCACAGCCTTTGGATCCGCTGGTCCCTTTTCGTGACCTTTGCCCTGGTGTCTGCGGTGATGGTTTATAGCGCGGCCTCGGCCTCGGCCTTCGCCGATACCCCGGGCATGGGAGCTCTCTACGGCGCGGTGATTGCATTCGCCGCCGTGGTGATGTTTCAGGTGAGCCTGCAAACCGCCTGCAACTGCAACAGCCGCGTGCTGCTTGTCTTTGGCGGGCTCATCGGCCACCTCGCCGTCGTGCGCCTTGTGATGGGCCTCGCCTCATCGGGATTGATCCTGCGTGAGCTCCACCTTTTCGCCATCCCCTTCGCCCTCGCCCCCATGCTGCACGGCATCCTGCTCGGTCGCTCGGTCGGCGCGTTCTCGGCGGTGTTCGCCACGCTCATCGGCTGCCTTTTCGCTCCCCAAAGCGAGGCGCTCGCCTACATGATCCTCAGCCTCGTCGCCGGCATCACCAGCGTGCTGCTCGCCTACCGCGTCCGCAAACGCGCGCAGCTCATGCAGATCGGTCTCAATGTGGGAGCCGTGACCGTCGGACTCGGCCTCCTGCTTGGCCGCCTTGATGTCGGCTCCTGCTTCGGACCCGACGCGATGGACCGCGTGCAAATTTTCGGCATTGGCGTGGCAAGCGCCCTCGGCACCGCCCTCTTCACCGCGATGCTCATCAACGGACTGCTGCCCTTCTTCGAAAGCCTTTTCACGCTCACCACCGACATCAGCTGGCTCGAGCTCAGCGACCTCAACCACAAGCTGCTTCGCCAAATGCAACTCGAGGCCCCCGGCACCTTCCACCACAGTCTGGTGGTCGCCGCCCTCGCCGAAGCCGCTGCAGAAAAAATCGGTGCCAACGCCCCGCTCAGCCGCGTTTGCTCGTACTTTCACGATGTCGGCAAACTCGCCAAACCTTCCTACTTTATCGAAAACCAACACGAGGGCACGGAAAATCCACACGACTCGCTCACACCAACGATGAGTGCCCTGATCATCATCGCCCACGTGAAGGACGGCGTCGACATGGCCCTCAAACACAAGCTCAACCCCCGCATCATCGATGTGATCAAGGAGCACCACGCCGGTTCGATCGTGAGCTACTTTTATCACAAAGCCCGCAACCAGAAGAAAGTCGAACTCGAAAAGATCGATCGCAAAATCGAAAACCCCGAAGATCAGATCACGATCGACGAAAAGAATTTCCGCTATCCCAAGGATCGCCCCACCACGCGCGAAAGCGGCATCATCTGCATCGCCGATTCGGTCGAAAGCGCTTCTCGAACCCTCGTCAAACCCACCCCCGCGCGCATCCGCACGCTCATCGACGACATCGTGCGGGCGAAGATCGACGACAAACAGCTCGACCAATGCCCGCTGACGTTTCAGGAAATCGTCGCGATCAAAGAAAGCTTCGCCTCGACCCTGCGCAGCATGCTTCACAGCCGCATTGATTACCCGAAAGCCGATGACGCCCCCTCGGCCACTGCCAACCGCGCGGAGCCCGATCGCGAAAGCGCCCGCATCTCACGCACCGTTCCGGAATCCAGACGCCGCAAAACAACTCGCACGCGCGACATCCACCCATGACACTCGAGGTAATCATCGGAAACCACCAGGAAGCCGTCGAGATTCCCGAGCACTGGCTCACGGCCCTCGAGGATGTCGCGCATTACGCCGCAGAAATGGCTTTGCAACATGCGGCGGAGGATGACTCACCGCTTTCCCACCTCGCCACGCTCGAAGTGGCGCTCGTCGACGACACCACCAGCGATCAGGTCCACCGCGATTTCATGAAAATCGAGGGTGCCACCGATGTCATCACCTTCCACCACGGCGAAATCGTGATCGGTGCCGAAGTCGCCCTGCGTCAGGCCGAGGAATTCAGCGAACCACTCGCCCGCGAAATCCTTCGATACCTTGTGCACGGCCTGCTCCACCTCGCAGGTCACGAAGATGCCGATGCAAGCGAACGCGAGCGCATGGAAAGCGCGCAGGAAAAAATTGTCACCACGCTTTGGTCACAGCACCTCGAAGCGAGGATCGGAGGCTGACCTCAATCACTTCGCATACGCTTCGCGATGACGAAGCACTGGCTCCATCGCTGGCTGCGGATTGCACAAACGATCAATCAAATCATCCCATGCAGCCCGGCCTTTCAAAATCTCAACCTCGATGCGCAAAAAGTAGACCGGCACATCGATCGATGACGGACGCGGGAACCTCACCGCATCCTTTTCCGTCGTCACAATCATCTCCATGTCGCGTTCAACACAGCGCTGCATGAAACGCTCGACGTCCTTGCGCGTGAAACGGTGGTGATCCGAAAAGCGCCGCCGAATCTCGACCCGCGCGCCCAATTTCCCCAAGGATTTTTCAAACGCCTCGGGCACGGCGATCGCGCTGATCGCCCCCACCCACTTGTCCTGCAAAAATTCGAGGGGCTGACGCTCCCGCGTGAACACATTTTCCAAGTGAATCGGTCCATGCGCGCACTCGATGATCTCCGCCGTGCGATTCCAGCGACGGATCTCGGCAATGAGCTTTTCGTTCGAACTGCCATCGCATTTGGTCAGCAAAATAAATCCCGCACGCTCGAGATTTCGCGGAGGCTCGCGCAAGGTTCCGCGAGGCAGCATCGCGCCCGTGCCGAATGGCGCGCTCGAATCGACCAGCACCACATCGAGTCCGTGAGCGAGATCAAGATACTGCATGCCATCATCGAGCAGTAAGAGATCCGCGCCCAAATGATCGATCGCAAATCGCCCGCTCTTTACGCGGTTGCGGTCAACCAAAACCGCCACGCCATCGAGATTGCGCGCCAACATGAATGGCTCGTCGCCGGCGTATTTGGAATCAAGCAGCAGGGATGTCCCGGTCGATACCACCTTCGGCATCTGATCCAGCGGCACATGACCACCCTTCGCATTCTGCCATCGCTGCGGGCGATCAAGGCGATGACTCTTATAACCACGCGATAAAATCGCCACCTTGCGACCGCGCTCGCGCAACGATCTTGCCAGCAACTCGACCACCGGCGTCTTGCCCGTGCCGCCTACCGTGATGTTGCCAATCGCCACCACCTTGCACCCAAGATAGCCCTGCCTTTTCCAACCACTGCGGTAACGCCACAAACGCAATTGCACCAAAATCCGAAAGATCCACGACAATACCCGCAACACCATACGTGCCAAAAAAGCACGCAAGCCGCGGGCCCTGCCAAAAATGACATCCGCCCCCCACAACTCGAGCTCTTCCAAGGCTTCCTTCATCTCGCCCGTTCACGATGCGCTCGCCACCGACCACCAATCAAGCGCCAAACCGGATCCTGCGGCCAACACCCACCGGCAAACGAAAAATTTCCGAAAATCCTCTTGCCCGCAAGGCCCTCCAACCTTAAACCTCCCGCCCACCCGCAAAGGGGGCGTTAGCTCAGTTGGTAGAGCACTTGCATGGCATGCAAGGGGTCAGCGGTTCGAATCCGCTACGCTCCACTTTTGC
>CAYQRP010000090.1:0-1084 GCA_964419815.1 uncultured Luteolibacter sp.
GCGTATGACATGCCAGCCGCGATGCCACCGCTTTCCGAATCCCATTCCTGCAAGTCACTACGGGTGCCACCATCGCCGAACTGCCCGTTGCCCTGAATGAATGAACTCCAGCGCTCGTCGAGGAGCGGATCTTCGGCCACGACAGTTCCACCTTTCGAGCTGGAGACAGGCGCGCTAACCGAAACATTGCCGGCTCTGCTTTGCCCACGGGCCAGCCAGAAGTTCTGGAACAACGCAGAGTGGAAGGCATTTGCCTGGCGGAATGCATGACTTGGCAGTTCCGAGTAAATTCCCGGCATGATCTGGTCGAAGGCTGCGGGAAACTGATTATCGCCCAGCGCATCAAGCTGTGCGGCTACCGCATCACGATCGCCGCCCGCGCCCACAAATTCATCCAATGCCGAAGCAACATTTGTTTGGTTTGGAGTGAGTGCAAAGTCCACATATCTGAAAGCACGATAGATCAACATAAGATCGGTTCCGCTGACTCCCATCTTGAACTTGCTCACATCAAATCCGTCCGTGACGCTGCCGACCTCCCACTCGGGAACAAAAGAGGTGCCCTCAGCAAGATCCGTGCCGGACATAACCTTCCATGTGATGTATCGAGTGCCCGCAGCGCGCCAAAACGGATTGCCCGCATTCACATTGCTTCCGAAAAATATCTTCAGCGGCGAGCCGGAAAAGACTTTTAGTGATCCATCCAGCTGGATCGGCGCGGAGAAATTCGTTCCCGGATTGCTATTGCTGTTCTCGTAAAGACTCCACAAGAGAGAACCACCCGAGTTGAAATTCAAATCGCCGTTGATGTCCAAAGATTGCTTTCCGGTGGATGCAAGACTGCCGGCAACATAAACATCTGCGTTGATTTGACCTCCACCACGAAGCTGACTACCAGCTTCCACGGTGATCCCTGTTGGCGCGGTGAATTCACCGTCAACCGTGGTGGTGCTGTTGTTGTTCATACGCACCCAATCGGTGATGATAAGGGATGCACCGGGCGATATGGTCAGATTGCCTTGGGGTTCGTAGGTGACCTTGCCATAGTATGCCGGTGTGGAAACGGTTGTACCCACTGGGTAAG
>CAYQRP010000090.1:1184-3862 GCA_964419815.1 uncultured Luteolibacter sp.
TCTGCATTGTCAAAAATGACGGCCGCCAGTGAGGCGTCCCGATCAAGAGTAACCGTACCACCAGCACCGCTGTCAAAGGTTGCGGTGTCGTTGACACTCACCACGCCATCAAGTCCCGGGGTACCGCCTTCTTCATCCCAAGCGGCCAAATCAGCCCATAATCCCGAGCCACCGCCCCACAAACCTTGACCGGAGTACACATGTCCAGAAACGCCGATGGTCTCCGTGCCCAAGTTTCCGCTTGCCCCTTCAAGGCTTGAATCATCGTAAAAAGTCAGCGTGATGTTTTCACTGAACTTACCAAGGCCGATGGCTGTATCCAAACTTGCAGACAAGGTGGTGTTGTTTCCTGCGGCAAGCCCGCTTACTGTTCCCAAGCCAATAAAAGGATTGCTGCTGGTGTTGCTGGCTCCCAATGCAACACGCCAGCCAGCCGCATTGCTGATCGTGAGATTGTTGGAGCTGGAGAGCAGGCCTGTTCGACCTTGGTGAACCGGGGTGAAGGTCAGATTGGGACCGCCGCTAATGCTGCCCGACGCATGATCGTAAACGGTTCCCGTCACATCGAAATTTTGCGTGCCGACATTGTTGCTAGCCCCCGCCAGGTTCGAACTATCTGCAAAGGTAAGGTCGACCGAATGGGTGTAGTTGCCCACTCCTTGACCTGTCAGCTCAAGGAGCAAATTGGAGGATGTGCCGGCCTCTACTCCCTGCACATCGGTGATGGTGAGACCGCTGGCAGCGGTTGTGCTCTTGGTTTCCAGCGCCACGCGATATCCGGCGGCATTGCTGGCAGTAAGCGTGCCCGAGAGCGCTCCGCTGTACCCGACGATTGCATCCGCAAGACGGATTTTGCCACCTGTGAGCCCCGAGAGACTGCCAGAGGCGTGATCGTAAACATCAACGCTAACATCAACGGTTTTCGATTTTGATGTCGCAGGAACACCAGTATTGAAGTCGACGGTGAAATTCCCACTTTGGCCTGCGCCCACCGTGGTACCAGTCCACTTGAGACCCGATAACCTTTCCACATCACCACCAGTGACCGCCGTCGATCCGATGGAGCCAGAGGTGTTGGTTCCGGAACTTGCCGCAACATTTACCGAGCTGCTGCCTGGGTTGCGGAGCGCCACATCAAATTCCAATTGACCGCCGGTGATCACTGCGTTGTCGCCATTGAAGAGCGCGTTGACGGGATAGTCTTCACTCTTGAGAGCAATAAACACCGTCTTTTCGTCGCTATCGTGAAAAAGTTCATAATCACTGGAAAGACCACTGACGAATCCAAATTCTCCGGTACGGGTGCCATCATGCGTCAACAAGGTGTACAGCGAGGAAGTAAGCGGAGCCCCTTCGGTAAAGATCACCGTGCCATCAAGAGCCACATCGCCACTAACCTTCAGCAAGCTCGTCTGGGCTCCACTGAGACGAACACCCATCGTGGAACCGGTCTTCATCTCAAGCCCACCAATTACAAGCTCACCCGTGCTCGTGCCATTACCGGCAAAAATGGTGCCTCCTGAATTGACCACCACCTTCGAGCCCGTGCTTCCGTCCCCGCCGAACGAGGCGCCGTTGGCAACCGTATAATCGCTACCGCCCGTGTGAACGCCATCCAGCAAGAGAGTTCCCGCACTGACGGTTGTCGCACCAGCGTAGGTGTTTTCTCCCGTAAATGTGGCGGCGCCACCACCATCAATAGTCACTGCTCCAGTTCCTGCGATGTTGTTGGCGACCGTGTGGGCATTGCTACGGTCAAAAACCAGAGTACCGTTGTTTTCAATGTTTCCCGCACCAAGTGAACCGGTCGTACCGCCCTCGCCAACATGAAGAGTGCCGCTGTTGACGACTGTTTCTCCAGTGTAGGTATTGCTTCCGAGAAGTTGCATGGTGCCGGCTCCATTTTTGATCAGTGAGCTGGTTTGTTTGGAAGGCCATGACGGAGCAACTCCGTCAACAAGCGTCCCATCCACGAGCAAAGTTGAGGATGCCCCAATATCAAAAACCGTTGAGTCGACCGCTGCAGAACCAAGTGCAAAACCCGCCCCCTTCAGAGTCGAGTTGCTGCTTACTGTCACCCCACCCTTAAGCGCGTATGATACGCCATTCGCAACACCGGTGGATTCAAGCGTTCCACCATTCAAGGTAACTGCGCCCAAGGCATTGATAAAGTTGCCGCCATTTTTGATCAAGCCACCTGAATTGATGACGATGGGTGTAACGACATTGGCACTATGATTACCGAAGGTATCATTACGCCCAAAGACGAGCGTGCCACCGTTATTGACGGTTATGGTGTTGCTTGCATTGTTGGCCAATCCCAAGACATTGAGTTGACCGCTGTTAACCGTGGTGCCCTTTGTGTATGCGTTGTTGGTGGTAAGGGTGACGGTGCCTGAGCCGTTCTTGGTGACACGACCAGCTCCACTGATGAGGGGCCCGAAGCTATAGTTGTCTGACCGGTTGAAATTGACCAATCCGGTTCCCGATCCAAAGCGAATGGCACTGGTCTCAACGACTCCACCATCATTGATGTTGAGTGCTCCGTTGCCATTGGCTGTCCAACCGATCAAAATATCACCGACGCTTTTGTAACGGCCACCATTCACATTCATGATCCCCGTTCCATCTTCTCCGATGATGGACACCCGGTTGCTCAAACGCTGTTCGACAAGACC
>CAYQRP010000090.1:3962-5145 GCA_964419815.1 uncultured Luteolibacter sp.
CCCGATTTGAGTATACCGCCGGTTACATTTGTAGCGCCCGTGTAACTATTGTTACCGGTCAGAGTTGTAGTGCCAGAACCGGATTTAACGAGCGATCCTGCACCAGTAATTGCGCTGGATAGCAGTATATCATTCGCATGGGTAAACCTCAACGAGCCGGAGCCAGCACCAAATGCGATACTTGCAGCGTCAAGAGTTCCGCCGTCGAAAGTGAGCACGCCGGTCGAGCCAGTCGCTGAAGCCACCGTGACCTTTGAAGTCGTAAGGGCACCACCAGCGGCCAAAGTCAAATTGCCACCGATCGCTCCGCCGGTGCTACCGATGATAAGCTCTTCAACGGCGGCCGCACTACTCAAAGTGGAAGTACCTCCATCGTCGATGTAGGCGGTGTTGGCCGCTCCGGGGACGGTGTCAGATGACCAATTGGTTTTCGTTTCCCATGGGCCCACATTATTCGCTCTCCAATAAAATGTCAGCGTGCTCGGATCCACATAGGGGTCACTTGTAAAACCAAGGCTGGTGATGCTGTTACCGCTAAGTCCGTTGGTGTAAATGCTGCCGATTTGGCTCGACGATAGCTCCTCGTTGAAAAAGGTAAGCTCATCGAGATAGCCATCAAGCCACCCCGCAAAAAATGGCGCAGGATTGATTTGATCATCGGCCAACTTGGCACCCATGGACATATGAGTGTAGTTGTTGTTCAGGGTTCCGGAGGCGCTGCTTTGGGCTACTTGAACCCCGTCAATATAAAGGGTTTGGGTCAGGGACGGACCGATCGTTACTCCCAAATGATACCACTTGTTGGTGGCTAGTGACCCCGAAACAACGGAAAACGCACCCGGAGGCACATCCGTACCCAAATAGTTTGAAAACTTGAACTGGCTCTGCTCAAGGCCCAAGTGGTAGGCGCCTGGCGCATAACTTCCCCAGTTTTTCACAATCGTGGCCCACTGGGTCTGCTTTGTGAAATTGACCCATGAGCTGATGCTGAAAGCTGTGAGACCTGCTCCCGCTTGCGGTGCCTTCAGCATGGTCGAGCCGTTGAACCTAAAGGCGCTACCCACCATGCCTGATGCGTAATTGCTTGTACCGTTCACCAATGAAGCATCGCCGCTCGTCCCGCGCACGGCATCGGTAGTGTCGCCATCAAATTGGTACAGCGAAATGATGCTGGCGTTGGTAA
>CAYQRP010000091.1:0-1549 GCA_964419815.1 uncultured Luteolibacter sp.
CCCTTTTTGGCATCGATCGCGTCGTTGAAAAAATTGGTCGCGATCTGGATGCACAGCGATCCCGCCAGCGTGAGCCATGCGAGCTTGAGATCAAAATGACCGCTGAGTTTCCACGCTAACACGCATCCCGCCCACACCGGTACGATTGCCGCAGGCAAAGTTTTCGGCCGTGCGGCAAGCAGGCATGGCATGAGGATTCCGGTCACGCGCCGGATCATGCCGCAATCGGCGGCGGATGCGAATCCATTTCCGCAAGGCCAGCGCTTAAAACGACGATTTCAGCGCCAGCGCGAATAGGAATTGCTCCCAGTCCGATCGGCCTGAGTTGAAAGCGTAGCGCGCGCTCGTATCGAGTGTCACGCGGTCGGAGAAAAATGGCCGACTCCATGTGAGGACAAATGCGGCATTTTGCTCATCGCTGCGCAGGTCGGCATTGGGTCCTACATTGACGAATTCCGAATAGCGGTACTCAACTCCGCCGCCGATCGAACCTCTTTCAAGCGAGCGCTGCAGCGTGGTCGACACGACAAGATCGTCGACGAGTTGATTCGAACTGCTCGAAGTTGGAACGAGAGCGTGGCGGATCGAATTGATCCATGCCCAGCGTTCTGAAAAGTTGTAGGTGGCTCTCAAAAATCCCGTCACGCCGAGGCGGTCCGCTTCACCGTCCCGCGCGTATTCCGGGCCGACCGATGCGGCGAGGTTGATCCGATCGCTCACAATGTGACGCGCCTCGAATAGCAAAGCCCACGCATCGATGTCGGGCACGCCGTCACCCGATATCCGCGAATAACGCACGGAGGATCCAAGCGCCGTGCGCGAAGTCGCTTCCCACAATCCGCCAAGAAAAATGCTGTCGACTTCCGAGCCCTCGAGGTCGTTTTGGGAATAATCCGAGATCGCTGTCGACGCGCCAAGAAAACCGAGCGTGCGCGACGCCATGCGACGCTCAAGCCGCAGGCCGCCGTTGAACAGGGATCCGTTCACAAACTCGCCACTGAGACGGTCGGTGCCGGATAGCTCGTTGTAGCGACCAAAAAGCGTGAGCTCGGTTCTTGAGCCTCGGACGGTCCAAACGACTTCGCCCACATGATCCACATCGTTGTACTCGGAGTTCTCATGGTAAGCGCGAAACGCTGGACCATAACTCGCTTTGAACGAACATGGCGCACCACCTTCGGGATCGGTGATGTATTCGATCAATGGCGAAGCATAAAACGAGGTCTCACTTTCGCCGTTGCTTTCATCGAGGAAAAAATTCGAGTCGTAAATCGTTCCGACCTGCAGCCCAAGATTCATGCCGCCCTTGATCTTCAACTCCGTTGGCACCATCTGCTCCAGCATCCCGCCACCGGTCGACCACGGCGTCGGATCGGCGATCCGCGTGGAAATTTCCGCCGCTTGCAAGCGGCTCGGAGCCATCACGGCAGTCCATATAATCGGCAGAAAAAAAGGTTTCAAATTCATGGGATGACGGGATCGATCGTCGGTGACCATCGAATGCCGTTCCGCGTCCGTCCAATCCGCGAACGCGTGGATTGAATAGGGG
>CAYQRP010000091.1:1649-5143 GCA_964419815.1 uncultured Luteolibacter sp.
CATCGAATGCCGTTCCGCGTCCGTCCAATCCGCGAACGCGTGGATTGAATAGGGGGAGTAGAAGGTTGAAACAAATCGTTTACCAGGCGCGCGGAGCCTTTTCCGCCACATCGAATTATGGAAAACGATGGACGCCGATTAGGCCATGTGCTAAGGAGATAGCATGAAAACAACCCAGTATCTCACCGACGAGAGAGGTGAAAAAGTGGCTGTGGTGATACCGATTGCCGACTACGAGGGTCTCATGGAGGATGTTTCCGACTTGGCTTGTGTCGCTGAGAGGCGCGATGACGAGCGGATCTCTTTGGAGGATCTTAAAAAGCAATTGGCTGCCGATGGACTCCTTGCAAATTGAATTTGCGAGGTCCGCGATCAAGGACCTGCGTGGCATCGACAGGCAATGGTTACCCAAGATCATTTCCGCAATTGAAGCACTTTCCGAAAACCCTCGGCCATGTGGATGCAAAAAACTCGTGGGCTCGGAACACACCTACCGAATTCGAATCAGTGATTATCGAGTGATTTATGACATTCAGGATCACAAGTTGGTAGTTTATGTGGTGCGGATCCGCCATCGGCGTGATGTTTATCGCTGAATTCACCTCACGGATTCGAACCTTGGGATCAATGATTGCTGGGTAAAATTTCGTCCACCATATCCGCCACCCATATCATTCGCGCTGCGGTCTTGCGTCCCGCTGCGTGGAGCGATAAAACGCAGGTGATGTTTGACGCGCCGCCCAAACCCCAGAGGAATCCGTCCTTCTCGCGAACCCTGCTGCGCATTTTGCTGATCAGCGCCGGTTCGGTGGCGATCCTGTTGCCCGCGTGGTTGCCAAATCGTCCATCGGCTCCGCTCGAACGCGGCACGGTCGAGTTGCTGCAAGCCTTCCTGCTCGCGGCATCGGCGGCTTTGATGTTCGGCGCCTCCTCGCATGCTGGCGTTTATCGCCCGGTCTGCCGCGTTCTTGGGCTTGGTCTGATGGCTGCCTTTGCGGGAGAGATCGAAGACTTCGTTTCGGGCATGCTGCACTTGCGCTTTCCCGAAGCATGGGTCGCCGGAGCATTTGCCTTGGCGGCGATCATCACCGCACTGAGACACCGACGCGTGGTGTTTCACTTCGTCGCAACGCTTGGTCAGCACGCCGGCGCAGGGCTCATCGCTGCGGCACTGTTGATCATCTATGTCTTCAACCGCGTGATGGGTAGCACGGCATTTTGGAAGGCATCGCTTGGCGAGGCGTATTCGCAAAACATCCCCCGCATCTGCAAGGGCTATCTCGAACTGCTTGCGTGCTACCTCATCTTCATTGGCGCGCTTGGACTATCGCTCACGCTTGCCCGCCGCCGACAGGATTGATCTTCAGGCCATGTTTCACATCGTTCTGGTCGAACCTGAAATCCCGCACAACGCGGGTGCCGCAGGCAGGCTTGCGCTGGCGACTGGATCGACACTGCATTTGATCAAACCGCTTGGCTTTTCGCTCGACGACAAGCATGTGCGGCGCACCGGACTTGATTACTGGCGCGAGGTGGATCTGCGCGTGTGGGACTCTTTTGACGAGTTGAAGAAATCCGCCAATGCCGATGCTGCATTCTGGCTGCTGAGCACCAAGGCAAGCGCGAGTCCGTGGCAGGCAAAATTCAAGCCCGGCGACTACTTGGTCTTTGGCAGGGAAACGCGCGGCCTGCCTCCCGAGTGGGTTGCCGATGCCGGTGAACACGCCTTACGCATCCCGATGTCGCCCGGCGGCACCCGCAGCCTGAACCTTTCGACTGCCGTCGCGATCATCCTCTACGAAGCCGTGCGCCAACAAAAACCCGATTGGTGATGGAGCCATTCAAGGAACATTTTTCCTACGCCAAGGCTCGCAGCATCGCGGCAGAAATTCGACGCGTGCATCCGGGATTTGACATGAAGGCTTTCACGCGCGGGCTTGAGAAAAAGTTGCCACCGCTTGAGTTGAAGCAACGCATGCAAGCGGTGGCGGATCACATCGAAGCGGCATTGCCGCTCGACACGCCGAAGCTTTTCGCGGTGCTGACGAGGGCGCTTGCGGGCAAGGATCAGCGCGGATTGCAAGGCTTCGCCGTGTGGCCGCTCACCGAGATCGTCGCGCGTCGCGGGCTCGGGCATTTTACCGAATCGATGGATGCCCTCGAGCAAATGACACAACGCTTCACCGCCGAGTTTGCGATCCGACCGTTCATTCGCCACCATCGCCAAAAAACTCTGCGGCAACTACACCACTGGTGCGATCATTCAAACGAACATGTGCGCCGTCTGGTGTCCGAAGGCAGCCGGCCATTTCTGCCGTGGGGCGGCAATTTGCCCGAACTACTAGATCCACCGTACCAAACATTGGAGCTCTTGGAAAAACTCCATCGCGATCCGAGCGACTATGTGCGGCTCTCGGTCGCCAATCACCTCAACGATTTCAGCAAGGAGAATGCGAAGCTGGTCATCGACACCCTCACGCGCTGGCGCAAGGCGGCACCGAAGGATCCGCATTTGGAAAAACTTTCGCGCCACGCCTGCCGCACGCTGCTCAAAATCGGCCACCCCGCCGCACTCAAGCTGCACGGCTACGGCTCGGCCGACTCGCTGGAGATCGAATCATTCAAACTCCACACGGCTTCCGTTCGTGTCGGCGAAAAAATCGCGTACCAGCTCGTGATCTGCAACCAATCACCTCGATCGCTGCGCGTGATGTTCGACTATGCCGTCCACCACCGCAAAGCCAACGGCACCCTCACGCCCAAAGTCTTCAAGGGCCGCGTGAAGGAACTCGCCGCAGGCGAACGCTGGGAAATCCACGGCACCCATTCACTCCGACAGGTCACCACGCGTGTGTATCACGCGGGAAAACATCAGTTTGAACCCCGGCTCAATGGCAAAATTTTTCCCGCAAAGGAATTTGTTTTGAAGCACTGATGCCGGTAGGGCGTTGCGGCCTCGCAGCGCCGACTCTTCCCGCGGAAGGAGACAGAAGACGAAAAGCCGCCGCTTCTCCATCGTGGCTGTGACTTGCAGTCCTAGTCTGTCCTACGAATGTTGATCAACAACAGCATTGCTTTCACTTTTCTTACAACGCGCCTCCACGAACGCGGAGGATTCAATGGTGACCCTAAAACAGTAGGAGCGCTAAGGAACGATCTTCAGACGATTGCCGCGCTTGACATGGTGAGCCAATTCTTTCACAAAAATTCGTGATATTGCGCTTCTTTAGAGATCAATCGCCAAGCATACCAAAATCATGTTTGCCGTAGTTGCATTGGTTGTTCTCCTTGTTGCCGGGCGCGTGACTCAAGAGTTGGAGTGGTCTTTGATTGGTATCATTGTACTTCTAGTCTTGAGCGCAGCGGCTGTAATGATTGCAATGGGCCTCCATCCGGCATTTTTGACCGCCGTTTGTGCGATTGTTGATGTAGGTCTTATCTTGAAGATATTCAAAGGCGATCTGAAGATCCGCTAGCCGCCTTGTGGCCAAGCT
>CAYQRP010000092.1:0-5085 GCA_964419815.1 uncultured Luteolibacter sp.
GACTTAAGGTTTTTCGCGCAGCACGCGGGCGAGTTTGGCGGGATCGTCTTTTGCGCTGATGGGCATCAGGCGGAAGCTGTAGCCTTTTGATTCGACAGGGATGAGATACGGCTTATGCGGCCATGCGCCCCAGCTGTTGTCGCCGCCGACGCCTTGCGACATCCAATCAAGATTCACGACCGTGAAGTCGCGTTGCGGCAGTTGATAAGGATGTTTGGCGTTTTGCAAATCATCGGTGGTGTGGTGCAAGGCATTGACACTCATCAATGGCTCGCCCACGGCAAGCAGTCCGGCGCCTTGCTGGTTGGTCAAGGTCATCCAGCGCACTTCGACCTTGTTGCCGCTTTCACCGGGCTCAACGTAAAGCTTGCACAATTGATCGCGCACGAGTCCTGCATAGCGACCAAACTTTGCATCCTTGCGGTCGCAATAGGTTTCGTACTCGCCCGGGCCGAACCATTCGATGCGATCGAAACCGGCTGGCATGACCATTTGCATGCCGAGTCGTGGAATGCTGGGCAAGTCGTTTGCTTTTGCATCAAACTGCGCCGCCACAGCGATCTCGCCGTTGCCAAACACGCTGTAAGTGGTCTGCCAGCCTGCTTGCACCGACGGCAGAGTGTGACGGGCGATGACTTCAATGCATTGGTCAGCGACGACCTTGACTTCGAGCGATTCGAGAATGGCGTCCTTGTGTGCTTCACGCCAGACGCCTTGCGTTTTGGGCAAATTTTTCAGGTGCTTGTAGTTGTCCGACTCGAGAACCTGAGCGTCCTTGATGTGATCCAAATGCATCAGGCGGCCGCGCTCGTTGTCGATGGGAGCGCGCCAGAAATCCGGTCGCAGCGGTGACTCGATCAACTCGACGCCGTTTGCCTTCCATGAAGCGAGCGTGCCTGCCTTCTTGTCGAAGGTGGCGACAAAATCGCTTCCGCGAATGACGGCTTGCGAGTCGGTTTGCTCGAGTTGCAATTTCGCAAACGAGTTGACCTTGGCCACTTCAGCGGGCGCGGCATCGGGCAATTTGAATTGATCCCAAGCCAGTTCGTGTCCCCGCTTGGCCCAAGGCGTGTCGTCTTTCAGGCGGAAACTGAGTTCGAGAAAATATTCGACTCCAGGCGCGGGCGCGAACGACTTCAGCGGCAAGCTGAGCATCGCCGTGTCATAGGGCGCGAGATCGGGCGCGTCCATGGAGCCGGACTGAAGCAAGCGGCCGTCACCGGTCAGGCGCCACTCGAGCGTGGCGATGTCCTTGAGGTTGGTGAAATCATACCAGTTTTTCACCTCGACCTTGCGCGCGGCAAGATCGGCGGGTTTGCAATGGATGAACTGATAAACATGTTTCACCTCGAGCAGGCCGGGCTTCGGTTCGCGATCCGCCGACACAAGGCCGTTGCAGCAAAAGTTGTCATCGCTCGGCACATCCTTCGGGCCAAAGTCGCCACCGTAGGCCCAGAATGTCGGTTCACCCGATTTCACCGGCCAGAAACGATCCTGATTCGGGCGATTTTGCGACTGGCGTAGGCCTTGATCAACCCAATCCCAGATCGAGCCACCCTGAAGGTATGGCTGGCTGTAAATCAGATTCCAATATTCCCACATGCCACCATTGCTGTTGCCCATGGCATGCTGATACTCGCAAAGAATGAAGGGGCGTGTTTGGGGCTTGGAGGAATATGCCTTCAAACGATCGGGATAGGCATACATCGGACACACGATGTCGGTATGCGGCAGTTCTTTGGCTTGTTCGTAGTGCACTGGGCGGCTGGCGTCGCGTTGTTTGATCCATGCCGAGGTGGCTTCAAAATTCGGACCGTCACCACCTTCGTTGCCGAGCGACCAGATGATGATCGATGGATGGTTCTTGTTTCGCTCGAGCATGCGCACCGTGCGGTTCATGTGTGCGGCCGCCCACTCGGGTTGTTTTGCCAGCGACTCTTCGCCGTAGCCCATGCCGTGACTTTCGATGTTCGCTTCGTCGATCACATAAAGCCCGTATTCGTCGCAAAGCGCGTACCATGCGGGAACATTCGGGTAATGGCTGTTGCGCACTGTGTTGATGTTGTGCTGCTTCATCACACGGATGTCCTGCAGCATTCGCTCGTGCGTGACCACCTGGCCCAAATCGGGGTCGTGCTCGTGACGGTTGACGCCCTTGATGAGCACGCGCTTGCCGTTGACGAGGAGGTTGCCGTCTTTGATTTCCACTTTGCGGAAACCCACGGTGCTGGGAATCACCTCGAGTACTTTGCCTGCTTCGTTTTTTAGAGTGATCAGCAGCTTGTAAAGGTTTGGCGTTTCGGCGGACCACTTGAGCGGGTTTTTGACTTCGGTTCTCAGCTTCACTTCGGCTTCGCCCGCAGCAGCCGTCTTCACCGCCACTTCGGGCAGGGCAAGCGCATTGCCCTTGGCATCCAGCAAGGTGGCCTCGACTTTTGCCACCGCTTCACTTGCGGCGACGTTTTCCACCTTCACGCTCAAGTTCAAACGAGCATCGCGATAGTTGGCATCCAGATCGGTGTTCACTTGGAAATCGCGAATGTGCAAATCCGGCGGCGACCACAGGTACACATCGCGGAAGATGCCGCTCAGTCGCCAGAAATCTTGGTCCTCCAGATAAGACGCCTCGCACCAACGGAAATTTTCGACCGCGATCAGGTTTTCGCCTTTTTTCAAATGAGGCGTGATGTCGAACTCGACCGGCGTGCGGCTGTCCTTGCCCATGCCGACTTTTTGGCCGTTGATCCAAAGGTAAAACATCGAGTTCACACCGTCGAAGGTGAGAAGCACACGGCGGCCATCCCAATCCTGAGGCACGGTGAATGTGCGACGGTAGCAGTTGACCGTGTTGTTGGGATCATCCTCGGGCACGAATGGCGGCGTGGGCTTGGTTTTCCATGCCCACGGGTACTTGATGTTCACATAGATCGGGATGCCGTAACCTTGGATCTCCACATTCGCAGGCACGGGAATCGTCGACCACGAGGAATCATTGAAATTTGGCAGCCAGAAATCCGGCACCCGTGCGGCGTGGTTTGATGCGTAATGGTATTTCCAGTCGCCATTCAACGACTGGTAGAAGGGCGACTTCACGCGCTCGGCATTCGAGACGGGACCGATCGTGCGCGCGGTTTCCGCATCCGGACAAATCACCATCGTCGCGTGTGGCGCGAGGTTGTTGATGCCCGTGAGTTCGGGGTTTTGCCAATCCTTGGTCTCTGTGGCCGCTTGCGCGGGAAGCGGTAGAGCAAGCAGGGCGGCGAGCGGCCCGATACGGCGGGATGCGCCCTTTCTTGAATTGCGGGAGTCAGGCGTGTGCGGAGTGGTCATGATCAAAGGAGGATATTCCTAGAGGCTTGATAGAATTTTTTTCCCGCTCATGGAACAAGGATTTTTGGGAAGATGTGCCCGAGCGATGGTCATTGCACCGGTAGGGCGACGCGGCCCGCGGCGCCGATTTTCTCAAAGAAATTTCAAATCGCGAATGGACCCGAATGAACGCAATTAGTCAGAGACCTTTTCCAAAAGACCGGGTTTTTCTCCGCCTGCATTATCGGTCTTTCGGATTGCCGCTTGCCGATCGTTTGATTTGTTCCTCCAAGAAGCCGGCCATTTGCTTTTTGGTGGACTCCAGAGCTGGATCACTGGCGAGGTTCTTCCACTCTTTCAAGTCGGTCTTGTGATCGTAAAGTTCCTCGCTGCCGTCGCCATAGCGGATGTAGCGGTAGTGCTCGGTCTGCACCGCGAAGCTGTTTTCTTTCCATGCGATGATCGCCGGATAGGGCCATTCCCGTGCCGGATCTTTGAGCAAGGGAACCAAGCTGCGACCTTCGTTTTTCGGATTCGCGGGTAGGCCGCACATTTCCGTCAAAGTCGGGTAAATGTCCAACAGGCTCACGACCCGGTCGCAGCGACCGGCCTTGCCCTCCGGAGCGGTGATGACCAATGGGGCGTGCGAAGCGCGTTCCCAGAGCGAATGCTTCTGGAAAGTGTTCTTCTCGCCCATGTGAT
This sequence comes from uncultured Luteolibacter sp., assembly GCA_964419815.1. Lineage (GTDB taxonomy): Bacteria > Verrucomicrobiota > Verrucomicrobiia > Verrucomicrobiales > Akkermansiaceae > Luteolibacter. Next base: position 4,012 of record CAYQRP010000092.1, read on the forward strand.
AGCCGTGGTCGGACCAGAGAACGACGATCGTGTTGTCTCGATAGGAGCTCTTTTCCAGAGCTTCGAGCACCCGGCCAATCTGATGGTCGGCAAAGCTGACACAGGCAAGATAGGCGTGAAGGATGTCGCGCCATTGCCCGGTCTTGATCATGTCCGCCGTGCGCGGCATTTCTTTCAGAATGGAAATCCGCTTGGCGATGGCCGGCACATCATCCAGATCCTCGGGGTGGTAGGGCGGAAGCGTCAGCTTTTCCCTGTCGTAAAGATCGAACCACTTTTTCGGCACATACCATGGCACATGGGGGCGCAGGAATCCGACCATCAGAAAAAAGGGCTGCTCGTGTTTCTCACCGAGCTGCCCGATGGCCCAGCTCGCAGCCTTGTGGTCTGGAAGTTGCTCATCGCGTTCCGGGGCCATGGCCCAGTCGGTGATGGTTCCCTCCTGCGACCAGTTTTTGGCAAGCTTTCCAGTGCCGCCATTGAATGCACCCCGGCCATCGCTGACATCGACACTGCCCTTCGGGACATGGTGGTGGCAGATCTTGCCGACAGCCATGGTTTTGTAACCACTCCGAGCGAAATAGCTATGAAGCAGTTCCGTGCCAAGCTTCCGGGCTCGGGATTGGAGTTCTTCATCCTTCATGTGGTCCGCGTAGCCGAGCGTCGAAGGGTGCAGTCCTGACATGATGCTCGCGCGCGAAGGTCCGCAAAGCGGGAACTGACAATGGGCCGCGGTGAAGACCATGCCTCGGTCCGCCAATCGATCCAGATTCGGCGTCTTCGCATCCGGGTGCCGATCGGCGAAGAATGGGAAGTCATTCAGGTCGTCCACTGCGATGAAGAGGACATTCGGACGCGGTGCGGCCTGGACTGTTGCGGAGACCATCAGCGCGGCCAAGAGGAGAAGAAGTGGTTTCAGCATCGGTTGGAAGTGGGATGAGCTTGGGCGCCTCAGCAAGCAGTGTTTGTTGATGGCATTAAATGGGTTCAGGTGCCGCATTTCAACAAATTGCAGAGTTTTTCCAATGTCCGCATGGTTGGAGACCATACTATTTCCCAGACAAACTGAATGAT
>CAYQRP010000093.1:0-5071 GCA_964419815.1 uncultured Luteolibacter sp.
CCTCGCTGATTTTTGCCGTTTTGCACTTCGTCGAGCCGCCCATGGGATGGCGCGTGTCGGATCCAACGCATGGGCTGGCAGGCTTTTCATTGCTCGGCGGAATCCTCGGTCATTTCGCCTGTGGAATTTTCATTCTCACCGAATTCATTCCCATGCTGGCCGTGGGCCTTGTGCTCGCATGGGCGCGCTTGCGCAGCGGTGCTTTGTGGCTGCCGATCGGCCTTCATGCCGGATGGATCATCGCACTCAAGTATTTCATCATGACGCATCATTTCGTTGCGGCAAAAACCCCCAACGAGTTGTGGCTCGGCGTGGGCGATCTTCGCAGCGGACTTCTGCCGCTCGGCGCGCTCGCCGTGACGGTCGTGATTTGCCACATTGCGATCAAGCGGGTTGATGCGCGGAATTAAATTGGAAATCCGTGACGGTGATCGACCACTGATTTCACTGATGTACTGATTCTGGAGAGTGAGAATCATTGTACATGAAATGCGATCTGATCATGACAATGCTTTTCGAGCGAAAAGTACCTTATTTTCCAGCTCTTTTCGGATTCTTTCAGTGTCATCAGTAAAAATCAGAGCAATCAGTGGCAAACAAACGCCGAGCTATTAGGTCAGCCGTGAATTCCAAATTACCCACGCATGACGGTGACCACGACCAACTTGTGAATGCCTTCACGGCGCAATGTCTTGGCGCATTCGTTGACGGTCGAACCGGTGGTGAGCACATCATCGATGAGTACCGCGCCTTGGGGCTTTTTTTCGATCAGATTTTTCCCAGCTTTGGATATTTCGAATGAGCCTTGCAGGTTTTTCATGCGTTGTTTGCGGGTCAGCCGCGTTTGTGTGCCGGTGTCGCGCGTGCGGCGTAAGGCGGAGATGACCGGCATGCCTGTATGGCGGCTGATGGAGAGCGCGATTTCTTCGGCTTGATTGAAGTGGCGATGAATGAGTCTGCTGCGGTGAAGCGGCACAGGGACGAGCGGCCACTTTTCTTCAAGAGCATTCGCGAGTCGCGGATCGTTTTTGAATGCCTCCGCCGCGAGCTTGCCCAGATCGTGCGCGAGGTGCAGCGAGCGTTGGTATTTGAGTTGGTGAATCAACTCGAGCGTGCGCTGGTCCTTGAGCATCATCGGCCGCGCAAATTCGAAGGCAAAGGAAAGCCCGCTGCAGTTCGGGCATTCGAAAGCGTGATCGATGATCCCCTCATACGCCATGCCGCAGGTTTGGCAAAATGGCGCAACGATGCGCGGGAGGTCAGCGGTGCATGCCTCGCACAATGCGCGACGACCTTGCAGCAAGGTCCCGCAGAGGGCGCAATCGGAAGGATAAAGCAGATCGATCAAGCGCGCACTGAGGCCACGGCCAACATGGCCGAGACGGATGCCGATCGCGCTGAGATTCATTTGCATGTAGATCAAGATGCGACCGAAATGGATGCAATGCAAGCGGGCGCAAGCCCCGTTTGTTTTCCGTTGTTGCAGACGCGGCTCGCGGTTTATCATAGGCACATGACCCGCATCGAACCTGTAGGACACATTTGCAGCCAGTGGGGCGAAGGCCCGATCTGGCATGGGCCGCATTTGTACTATGTCGATATCGAAGGCCGCATGGTCCATCGTTACAACCCCGAGGATGGCAGTGAAAAATCATGGCCGGTCGGCGAACGCGTCGGCACGGTCGTCCCGCGTGTTGGTGGCGGGCTGGTGATCGCCGGCGATCATGGATTTTCATTTCTCGATGAGGAAAGCGGCAAGCTCACGCCGATCGCCGATCCCGAAGCGGACAAAGCCGACAACCGCTTCAATGACGGCAAGTGTTCGCCCGACGGCAGGTTTTTTGCGGGATCGATCAGCCTTGTGAAAAAAACCGGCGACGCGAAACTTTACCGACTCGATCCCGATCTCAGCGTTCACGAAGCCTTCGCGCCGGTGACCAATTCCAACGGCATCGCATGGTCGCTCGATGGCAAATTGGTTTACTACATCGACACGCCACGCAAGGAGGTGTTGGCCTTCGATTATGTGGATGGAAATTTGAAAAACCCGCGCTCGGTCATTTCGACTTCACATATTGATGCCTCGCCCGATGGCATGACGATCGATGCCGACGGCAATTTGTGGATCGCGTTTTGCCATGGCGGTTGCGTCTCGTGCTTTGATCCGGTCAAGGGTCAGGAAATTCATCGCATCGCGTTGCCCTGCCTTGAAACCACTGCTTGTGCGTTTGGCGGCCCAGATTTCGCCGATCTTTTTGTCACCACGGGCGTGCACAAGACCGCCAAGGAAGAGCATGCCGGCCGTTTGTTCGTGATTCGCGGGCTTGGGGTCAAGGGCGTGCCTGCCTTTGCGTTCAAGGGCTGATTGCTGCGGCACGCGCCACACGGGTTTTGGTGCTGGTCAGCCGCTTGGGCGATGCTTTAAGTTTTTCCCCGATGATCATGGCAATGCTGGAACCTGCGGGATTGATCGAGCGCGGCGGCCCACTCGTGTGGGTCCTGCTGGCAATGGCCTTTGTCGGATCGGTCTGCGTCATCGAGCGGGCCTTCTTCTTTTATCGGGCACGAATCAATGTGAGCGATCTGCTGGTGGGTCTCGCGCAGCATGTGCGCCGCCGCGCTTTCGCCGAGGCGCTCCATGAGGCTGCGCGCGCGCCGGGCCCGATTGCGCGCGTCGCCCACGCCTCCTTGTTGCGGTACTATCTTCCGCGCGCCGATCTGCGCGATGTGACCCGCGAGGCTGGCCAACTCGAAGTGCCACGCATTGAAAAAAACATCAGGGTCATTCTCGGTGTCGCGCTGCTCTCACCGCTGATCGGAATCCTCGGAACCTTTCTCGGCATGTTCGAGGCCTTTCAACAAGTTGACGCGCAAGGCACGGCCATCGGCCCTGCGGAATTGAATGCCGGAATCATGATCGCGTTGATCACATCGGTGCTGGGCCTCGTTGTTTCCGTCCCGATGTATGTGTTTTACCTTTATTTCCTCGGTCGCGCAAAACGCCTCGTGCATAGCATCGAGCGCGCGGGCATCGAAATGGTGCACATGATTTGCGACGCGCGCGAAGAGGACGAATTCGCGCCATTTCGTGGTGAGGTTAGCGCAGGTCGGCAATCGTCAAAACCGCCGAAAGGATCAAGCCCTTGAAACTTGAAATGTCGCTGCCCGAGCGACCGGCGCTGCTGCATGCGCTGCCGGTGGTGAATCTTTTTGCACTGCTCTGGATGTTTCATTTCGCAGGCGCATCGCTCACGAGTCAGGCAGGCGTGACGGTGGATCCGCCGCCGTCGAGGTTTCAGCTCGAGCGATTTCGCGAAACGCTGGTTGTCACGCTGGTGGCTGCAGATAGCGGTGCGCGCATTTATCTCGGCCGTGAGTTGGTTGACCTCGCGACGCTCGAGTCGCGGCTTGAAAGCCTGCGCGATCAAGGGGCCGCTTCCCGCACGATCGTGCTGCTGCAAAGCGATGCCGACACACAGGTCGGCGCGGAGCGCGAAGTCGGTGAGCTGATCCTCGCCAAGGGCTTCCGACTTGCGTTGACCGGATCCAGCGACGCTGAACCGCAAACGGAAATTTCAAAATGACCACGCACTCGGCATCGAAGCATGAGCACGCTCACGATGATGAGCGTCTTTTTGTTTGGTTGCGTCGTCGCGATTCGCGTGTGCCGATGCTGGCGGCTTGCGTGATGACTGCCATGGTCTTTGCTTTCGCGCTCCATTCGCTGCGCGTTGATCTTGGATCATACGCCGCTGCGCGAGCCGATCACGCCGCACTCATTTTGGCTGGCAGCGACGCGATGGGCATTGAGTTGAAACGCCGCGCCCGCGAAGAAGGCCCCCTTCCCCTGCGCTTCGATCCGTCCGCCGATGACGCTTTGTTGAGGCTTCAGCAGGCAGCGCTTGATGCGATACGTTTTTCTCCCCCGCCCTACGCGCCAACATTGCGGTCGCTGCGCGAAACAAGTTCGATCGATACACCAAGGCTCGCCCCTGCCGGTGAAGCCGTGCTTCCGCGCCGTGCTCTGCCAGCGATCGCAGCTCCACTGACATCCGAATCGCGCCCGCGGCCGATGCTCACGCCGATCTCCGGCATCAGTGCCGAGGAAATGCCGCGCGAGCTGCCGGAGTTTTCCGTCGAAATCAACGGCAAGTCGCTGCGCGATTCGTGGCGCTTCATGATCCATGTCGATCCGAACGGCCGCGTGTTGGACTGTGTCGCATTGAATGGCGGCGAATCAACCGCTACGAGCGCCCTTGCCGAATGGCTGCGGCAAGTGGAGTTTCGACCAAGCGCCGATGCGGCCGCGCGATGGTTTGCCATCGATCTGGGAATCGTTAACCAAGTCTCCCATGCGCCTGACCCTCACTGAGCTCGTTGTTTTGGCGGTGTGCGTGCCGATGATTTTCGTCCTCGTGATGACTGTCATTTCGCGGACAGGCCGCGTGCGTGCCGAGGCCCGCGCTCTATCGCGTCGGATCATTTGCCGCCTTTGCCTGCATGCGTTCGAGCTTGAGCAGCGCGGCCTCATCGAGTGCCCCCGCTGCGGGGCGCGAAATGAAAGGAAGTGATCGCGGGTGTGATGATTGCTTGCGCCACTCCGCCGAAGCGGGCAAATTCGCCCCCGGAACCATGAACGAAAGACGCGTCGTCATCACCGGCATTGGCTGCCTCTCGCCCCTCGGCAACGACCTTTCCTCCACCTGGGAGGGCATGAAGGCAGGTCGTAGCGGCATTGCGAGGATCACCCAACTCGACCCTGAGCCCTTTGATTGCAAAATTGCAGGAGAGGTCAAAAATTTCGAGGCCGATGGCTATTTCAACGTGCCCAAAGATGCGCGGCGTGCCGATCGTTATGTGCAATTTGCGGTGGCCGCCTCCAAGATGGCAATGACCGATTCCGGCCTCGACGTTTCGACCATCGATCCGCGCCGATTTGGCGTGATGGTCGGCAGCGGCATTGGCGGCTTGGCGACGCTTGAAAATGAGCACACGACGTACATGACGCGCGGCCCAAAACGCGTTTCGCCATTCACGATTCCAATGATGATTTCCAACATCGCCAGCGGCA
>CAYQRP010000094.1:0-5007 GCA_964419815.1 uncultured Luteolibacter sp.
CGCGAGCAAGCCAATGCCATGGGCCTCGGCCACCGCTGGCGCGAAATCGCCCGTACCTATGCCGAGGTCAACCAGCTCTTCGGCGACATCGTGAAGGTGACGCCCTCGTCCAAGGTTGTCGGCGACATGTGCATGTTCCTTGTCACCCGCGGCATTCGCGCAGCTGATGTGCCCAAACTCAAACCCGGCTCGGTCGACTTCCCGGAGTCGGTGATCGACATGCTTTCGGGCGGACTCGGCCAACCCGACGGCGGCTGGCCGGCGGATGTGCAGAAGGTTGTGCTCGGCAACAAAAAAGCCACCACCAAGCGCCCTGGCGAACTGGCAGCACCGGTCGACCTCGTCGAAACCCGCGCGATGATTTCAAAGAAACTCGGACGCTCGGCAAGCGATGACGACCTCTACTCGCATTTGATGTACCCGCAAGTGTTTGCGGACTTCAATGCGTTTCGCGCAAAGTACGATGACCTTAGTAGTTTGCCAACCAGCGCGTTCTTTTATGGCCTGCAGATCGGCGAGGAAATTGAGGTCGAGATCGACCCCGGCAAAATCCTCATCATCAAGCTCATCTCGATCGGCGAGGCTGATTCCGCAGGCCGCCGCACGCTGTTCTACGAACTCAACGGCATGCCCCGCGAATCGGTGGTGTTCGACAACTCGCTCAAGTCGGTGTCGAAGGCATCACGCGCCAAAGGCGAGCCGGGCAACCCTGCCCAAGCCTGCGCGCCGATGCCTGGCATGGTCACCGAGGTTGCGGTTTCACCCGGCCAAGAAGTCAAGGCAGGCGACAAACTTGTGGTGCTCGAGGCGATGAAAATGCTCACCACGGTTAGCGCCGTTGCTGACGGCACGGTGGGCGAAATCCTCGTGCAAAAAGGCGATCAGGTCGATAGCGACGACTTGCTGGTGAAGTTGATCGTGGCCTGAGACTCAAAGATTTTTCATGAATAAAACATTCATCAAGTTTCGACCGCATCGCTCACCGTGGGTCTGCGGGTCTGTGGCATTTGCGCTGCTATGCTCGTGCACCGCTCCATCGACGAACCATGCGCAGGTTCCGCGGGATGCCTTGATGCCGGATTCGCTATCGGATCCGATGGAACCGTTCAACCGCGGCATGTGGGAATTCAATCGCGGGCTCATGCACGGGTTTTTGCATCCGCTTTCCGCCGGATACCGTGCCGTGGTGCCGGAGCCGGCGCGAACCTCGGTGCGAAATTTCTCACGCAACATCACCTATCCCGGCCGCTTGCTCAACCATGCCTTGCAAGGCCGTTGGTCTGGTGCCGGCGATGAGTCGCTGCGATTTTTTTGCAACACAACAGCCGGTGTGGGCGGACTCTTTGATGTCGCCAGTCGCTGGAACATCGCACGATCCGATGCGGACTTTGCACAAACTTTCAGCCAGTGGGGTTGGAAGCCGGAAAACTTTGTGGTCCTTCCATTTCTTGGCCCTAGCAGCGACGCGGAAACTTTCGGACTCATCGCCGACAAGGCTGCCGAGCCGACCACCTACATTTCGGCGGCACGCGGCGTCTCAGGCTTTTGCACCTTCAACCGCCTGAGCGAATCGGCCGACGATGCGGCACGTCTCTTGAGCGCCGAAGCGGATTCCTACGTGCTGGCAAAAACCGTGCTCTCCGGCATCGCGAAATCAAGCATTGCAAACCACCGCCACTACGAAGCGGCCGACCAAGCAACACTCGAAACACTCGGCGTCGCGGCGATTCGCTGTGAGTCGTCGTCATTTCCGTTTGAAGGTCGCACGATGAGCGCGCGCATCGACTCGACCGGCAAGTCGCTCAAGTTCAACTGCTGGATGCAACGCGATGCCGCTCCCGTGGTTTTCGTCATACCCGGACTCGGATCCCACCGGCTCTCGCTCACCGCACTCGCAGTGGCCGAACACCTTCACGCAAACGGATTTTCGGTGGTCACGGTCAGCAGTGTGTTTCACCCGGAATTCATGAGCAAGGCATCGACCGCCGCGCTTCCAGCCTACGCGCCTGTCGATTCTCAGGATCTGCTCGTCGCACTCGACGCGATCAACAGCGAATTGGAAAAACGTCATCCAGGACGCTTGGGCCAACGCGCCATTCTCGGACTCTCAATGGGCGGCTTCCAAGCTCTGCAAATCGCCGCGCGCGAAAAATCCCTCAATCAAAATCTTCTTTTCGCCGACCGCTATGTGGCGATCAACAGCCCGGTCGACCTCAAGATCGGCGCTGGATTCCTCGATGCTTTTTATCAAGCACCGCTTCAATGGCCGCAACAGGAACGTGATGAGCGCATCAATGAAACAATCTCCAAGGCCATCATGATGCTCGCGCCGAGCGCACGCGCGAAAGCACCCGGCGTCAGCTTTGGCGGCAACGAATCAAAATACCTGATCGGGCTCAACTTCCGATCGATTCTGCGCGATGCGATCTTCAGCAGCCAGTCGCGTCACAACCTCGGCCAGATCCAGGCTCCGCTCTCTTCATGGAACCGCAACCGCGCCTATGACGAGATCAGCCATTGGTCCTACGCTGATTATTTCAAAAAACTCGTCGTCCCCTATTACGCGACCCGTGGCATCAGCGCGCAGGAAATCCTGCACCAGGCCAACCTCCGCCACATGGCCTCATCACTTCGCTCAAACCGAAAAGTGCGGGTGATTTCAAACCGCAATGATTTCCTGCTCGGGCCCGAAGATGAAGCATGGCTCAAGTCGACATTTCGTGGCAAAAAACTGACGATGTTTTCCAATGGCGGCCACCTCGGCAACCTGAGCAGTCCGCCAATGCGCGCCGCAATCCTTGAATCCCTCAAGGGTTTGCGCTGACGAAGCAAGCGCCCGCGCATTTTCCCTTGCCGAGCTCCGCCGCCGGCGTTGGACTTGCCGCGATGATTCGCGCCTTGCATGCCGTTTTTCTGATGGCGTTCCTGATTTGTTTCGCGTCGCCGACCGACGCGCAGACAATCAAGATGAACCTTGCCGATGGCTTTGATTTTCCCGTCGGCAAGCCGAACGCCGACGGTTATTACAAATCGCGAGGACTGCGTTTGCGTTCGCCGCAACATTTTGGCGAGGACTGGAACGGTCGCAAAGGTGGTGACAGCGATCTGGGTGATCCGGTCTATGCGATCGCCGATGGCGTGGTGACCTTTGCTCACGATGTGCGCACTGGTTGGGGCAAACTGGTGCTCACGCGCCATGCCTATCGCGATAAGGAGAGCGGCCAGGTGAAATTCATCGACACCCTCAACGCGCACCTCGACACGATGCTGGTAAAGGTGGGCCAAATGGTGAAACGCGGACAGCAAATCGGCACGATCGGCACCAACTACGGCATGTACCCCGCTCACTTGCATTTCGAAATGCGTCACAACATCACCATCGGCGTCGTGCGCAACAGCGTGCCCGCCGACATGGTCAATTGGGCCGATCCCAGTGATTTCATCAACCGCCACCGCAAGCTCAGCCGCGAGTGGCGCTCGGTCTCGGTTCCGATCGGCACCTACCAAGCATACCGCGGCTTCAAAGGGCTGTGATCCAATGGCTACTTCGCGCCAAAAGTGAGCTTGATCCCGCGGCGCCCCCAAGCCTTGCTGATTTCCTCGCCAAGCTGCTCGTAGCTTCTTCCGTCGAGCAGCACCGCAAGCGCATCGTCGCTAGTCTTGCCATCGCGCAGGGCTTTGAGAAACGACTTGATGCGTTTGGCGTCACCATCGCCGTCCATTTGCAAAAAGTAGTGGGTGATGAGCAGGCTGCAGCCATAATTGATCTGCGGGTATTGAAGAAATTCGCCGTAATCCTGCAGCATGAACTGCTTGAGGTCGGGAATGTGAATGTTTTCACCAAGCGCACGACCGCCGCTGTTTTTTGATCCATAAGCGGTGGTGTAATCGATGATGTCCTTGTGGTTGCCACGCACGCTGAATGCGCCTGAGCGATAGGGCGTCACTGCGACATACTCGGCAATGCCTTCGGTGAACCATCCCATCGAGCCTTTGGCAAAATACGGACGCGGCGTGAGTTGATGGGTCAACTCGTGCGGCAATGTCTTGCTGCTCTTGTCGCGATCCAACATGTAGCCGCTGCCCACCTTGCGAACACCAAGGCTGTCGAGCGGCACGAGCACCAAGGCGCGCGCGCCAATGAAAACACCCGCCGATCCCTCCATGCCGCCAGCCGCGATGTAGTCGTCGTATTGTTCGAAAAGCCAAATCTCGAGTTTGCCATCGGTTTTGTCGCCGCCATCCAAGGCCAGCGGCAATGTACGACAAAAAAGGTAAGTCGCTTCAAACATCAACGCAAAGCCGCGCACGACCGAATTCGAAAGGCGCACATCGCAGTGGTAGCGGTAGTTGGCGCTCTCATAGATGAATTTTTTCTGATCCGCATCTTCACTGATGACCGAAATCTCGGGGTCTTCTTCGAACTTGATGCGCTCGGGCCATTCAGCGTCGAAATTGACTTCTCGCTGGGCTGTCTCGCCACTTGATGAGCTGGATTTGGAATGCCGCGCGTAATGCGCGTCCTCGCTGGAAAGTTTTGCCAGCGGAAAGGGAATCTTTCGACCATCCTTAAGCTCGAGCAAAACCTGATCACCATCGAGCCCGCCCATCCGCGCCTCGATTTTTCGGCCCTGTGCGTCGGTCCATGTGCGCATTTCCTCCGCCGCCCAACAATTGCAGGCGAGCAGCAAAAAACCCAGTGTGCGGCAGAGGTGGATCATGTCCAATTCACCGTGGTCATACGCCTGGTGGCAATGCGATTTTGGCGATTCCCGTAGGTGTTGCCGGTCTTCGTCGGGAAAATATTGGAAAAGCGGCCAGCGTGTTCATCATCGGGCGGTGAACACGGAGGCGACCAATCAAACAGGCGGCACGGACGAGGCGAAAAATTCCAGCCTCAGGCCGCACAATTTCCGCCGCGATCTTGTCGTGCTGATGAAGGTGCGGCTCAACATTTTTGTACTCATCACCACTTTCTTCGGGTTCATCCTCGCATCGCGCGGGATG
>CAYQRP010000095.1:0-4961 GCA_964419815.1 uncultured Luteolibacter sp.
TGAACTCTCGCGGCGTTGCTTCCGCCTTGCGGAAATTTTCCTCGAAGAGCAGGGCCGGCGCCGCTGAGAAAAGCGGGAAAAATCTGGGGCCCTTTAGGACTTCCAGTTGAGCACGCCTTTTTTGAGGGCGTAGGCGTAGGCGATCACGAGGATGCCGGCGAAGCCTGCCATGCTGACCAATGCCGCAGGGCCTTGCGCAACGAGATCACGAAATTGGACCGCCCACGGGTACATGAAGACGACCTCGATGTCGAAAAGCACAAAGAGCATGGCGACGAGGTAAAATTTCACCGAAAAGCGCGGCGCGCCTTCGCCGACTGGCACCATGCCGCATTCATAGGCGCTGTCCTTGGTCGCATTGGTCCTCGCGGAGCGGCCAAAAATGACGCTGGCCAGCAGGACGGTGACTGCGAATCCAAGCGCGACGAGCACTTGGATCAAAACGGGGAGATAATTTTCGGGCATGACAGGCAGTGCGGACGGGTGGGTGATAGCCCGCGAATGCCGGGTTTGGATAGAAAAAAAACCCGCGGCCGATGTCGGTCGCGGGTTTGGGGAAGCAAATACAACAACAATGAAATCAAATCAGTCCTGCTCGGCAGCAGCCTCTTGGGCGGCCGCGTAGGCGCTGGATGCTTCGTGCACGCGGGCGGTGCCCTTGTACTCCTTGCCGATTTTCTCGACGAGGCCACGGGTCACGAGGTTCTGAAGTTTCTCGTAAGCGCGCAGGCGGAGCATTTCTTCGCCGCCGCTGACCGCGTTGCGGACCTTCAGGTTTGCGAAAACCCGCTCGAACAAATCGTTGAATCCAAATACCTTCTTCTCGGAGAGCACGGTGACCAATTCGTCGGTCACATGGTCCGGAAGCCGTCGGGAGAATCGTGTGCGCTTAGTGGTGATTGCCATAACGCCATCACCTTACACGGACTTGTGACAAAAGCGACTCAAAAAAGTTCGAATTATCCTCGCAGATCCAAAATATCTTGGGTTCCTGACCATTGCCGACCCCAAAAAACTCAAAAATTTCCTCATGCCAGCTTGACACCGAGCCGCAAGCCGCCATTCTCCGCCCTCCCGACGCGTCGGAAACGTGTTGGTCATCCAGTTCCCATGAAAAAGGACATTCATCCCAAGTACAATCCGGTCGTGTTTGTCGACATGACCACCGGCGCCCGCTTCGTCACCCGCTCGACCAAGAGCTCGGACAAAAAGGAAGTCATTGACGGCGTCGAGCACAGCGTGATCTCGATCGGCATCACCTCCGACTCGCATCCGTTCTTCACCGGACAGAAGCAGTTCGTCGACACCGAAGGCCGCATCGACAAGTTCCAGAAGCGCTTTGGTGCGGTCCGCCGCGTCGCCAAGCCGAAGGCGGAGTAATCCCGCAAAGGTCGCCCGTTTCGTTTTCCGGCGCTTCAAGCGGAGCGCCTTATACGATTTTTTCCCGTTCAGACGACCGGGCCCTCGGCCAGCACGTACCAGAATCGGGCAAGCCCGGCTTTCTTCATCTCAGCGCGAGTGACGGCGTAAAACGCCTGCCATTGGTCGGGCTGAATCGTCTGGCATCCGAGCGAGCTGGTACTGTTGCGGCCGCCGCGATGAATGTTCATCGCCACGCCCGGCCGCGAGCTGGGGATTTCCGCATCGCCGTCGCGCCGGACCGGGAGTTCCTCGTTGCGCGTCGCCGGGCGAAATGCCGGATAGCCGCCATCCGGTCGGGAAATACCATGCAAGCCGGGTTTGTAGGGGTGACAGCCAGGCAGCAACGAGGCCACGCCCTTGCGAAAACGGCTGGGGTCGGTGTTGGCATTGAACGCCGCAAAAGTTTCCGGCCCGATCACAAAGGCGGCATCGTCATAAATTCCACGATCGTTCTCGCCGGGTTCGCCAAGCGAATCGCGGTAGTACCCGCGGATGCCGACCACCAGCATTTCGGGAAACGTTTCGTCGGGCTGATGCTCGCGCCAGACCGAGCGCGCCGTGGCGAGCACGATCGATCGCGGGGCGCGTGGCTTGGCCATGATCCGAAGGCTTGAAGTTTCAGCCGAGGCTCTCGATGCGGAATACCACCGGCGTGCTGTTGATGCAGTCGAGCGATTCGATTTCAGCCAGTGCCTCTTGCAGTTTTCCGAAAGGGCAGGTGTGCAGCAGGAAAACCATGTCGACAAATTCCGCGTCGGGATTCGAAGGATTCACCGGCGAATGCGTGCCGGAAATGCCAATGCGGTGCTTGGCAAGGACGCCGGAAATTTCGGCGATCACGCCCGGACGGTCGGTGACGTCGAAGCGCACATAGTACGCGGTCGACGTCTCGGCGACCGGCAGAATGCGACCCTTTTCACGATAGGGCAAAAATCCGCGATGGCCGTTGGCCTGACGCAAGGAACGCGCGGCCTCGACGAGGTCGGCCACCACCGATGAGGCGGTCGGATCCTGCCCCGCGCCACGGCCGTAGAACAAGGACTCGCCCGCCGTGTCGCCATGCACCGCCACCGCATTAAAGACGCCGTGGACGGAGGCGAGGATGTGAGACTTCGCAATGAACGACGGCTGCACGCGCAGCTCGACCTCACCATTCGGGTGTTCGCGGATGAAGGCCAGCAGCTTGACCACATAGCCAAGACTGGTCGCGAAATGGATGTCGTTGGGTCGCACCTGCTCGATGCCCGAGACGTGGATCGACGCGGGATCGATCGGAAATCCGTAAGCCAGTGTCGCCAGCAAAATCGCTTTGTGCGCCGCATCCCAGCCGTTCACATCGAGCGCCGGATCGGCCTCGGCATAGCCAAGCGCCTGAGCTTCGGCGAGTGCCGCCTCGAAAGTGAGACCGGCATCGGTCATGCGGCCGAGAATGTAATTCGAGGTACCGTTGATGATTCCCGAAAAAGAAAGAATGCGGTTGCCGATGAACGAATCCTGCACCGTGCGAATGATCGGAATGCCGCCCGCCACCGCCGCTTCGAAATGAATCGGCGTGTCATGTTCTTTCGACAAGGCAAACAACTCGATGCCGCGCTCGGCGAGCAAGGCCTTGTTGCCGGTCACCACCGGTTTTTTTGCGCGCAGCGCGGCCGCAACGATTTCAAAAGCATCGGTCGTGCCGCCGATCAACTCGACGACAATGTCGACTGCCGAATCCTCGACCAGCTTGCGCCAATCGGTGGTGAACATTTCCGCCGGCACCTCGCCAGTGGTCGCACGCGCCTTGGCGGTGTCGCGCACGAGGATCTTCGCGATGTGCAAACGCACGCCACCGCCGGTGCGACCGGTGATCAGCTCGCCATTGCGCTCAAGCACATTCCACACGCCGGAGCCGACGGTTCCGAATCCGGCCAAACCAATGCCAAGTGACGAACAGGATTTCACGCCGCCCAGCATGAAGGCGAATCAGCCGCCCTCCAAGCCGGAATTGGCGCGATAACAAAGCCCTAGCCCTGCCCACCAATCCCGAGCTGTCGCTCGGCTTCGAGCCAGTCGCCTCGGGTGTCGCCGGGCAGGCCTTGTTCGACGCGGCGGCGGTAATTGAGATAGGCCGCTCGTGCGATCGCATCATGGCTTGGGAGCGCGGCAGGCGCGGGATTGGTGGCTGCCGCTTTTTTCGCAACCTTCTTGGCGGGTGCCTTGCGCGTCGCTTTTTTGGCTGCGGGCTTCTCGGATGTTTTGGCGTCGGGCTTCGCCGCTTTTTTCGCGGCTTTCTTGACGACTTTCTTTGCAGTTTTTTTCGCGGCCATGGGGAATGGAGGTTGGTGGGTTTTTCTAGCAGGCGAAATGCCAAGGGCGAAGATAAACGCCCCGCTCGGTGATTGCCAGCCCCTTTGACGCGCGTATATTGACGCCATGGCGACCGGCTATTCGTGGAGCGTTGCGCGCGGTGGCTCGTATCAGCCCCCCGCCTCAAGCCGCCTCGGTTGGTGGGCGGCGATCGCGATGATCGGGTCGATCCTGCTCCATGTCGCGGTGTTTTTCGCGTTGGAAAAAATGAAGGTCGGAATCCGTGTCGAGCAGGCCGCCGAACTTCGCACCGAACCGGTGGTGATCCGCCCAGCGGACATCGCCCCACTGGAAATTCCGCCTCCGCCGGACGCCGAAGAGAGCATCAAGCCGCCGGAAAATGCCGCCGCTTTGCTCGAGGAAGTCGACCTCCTCGCCGCCTTGCCCAAGGACCAGGAAATCGAAATGAGACCCGATGTTCAGGAGGCGGAATTCGCGCTGCAAATGGCAAACCCAGCCGCTAGGGGCGAGCCCAACGCGCCGGCCGCCGAAATCACTAGCGGTTACGAAATGGATTTCGACGACCTGCCCGAACTCGGCCGTGAGCCGACGCAAATCAGGCCCGCAGAGATCGGTCAACTCACGGTCGACCCTGGTGCGATGCAGGCGGATGATGACAAACTCGGCCAGCTTACCGACGCGATGATTCGGCAAGGAGCTGGTGGCAAGGCCGACCGCGGCGCGCTCAACGACAGCGCCTCGCTCGACGACTTGCTTGGCTTGCCCGCGAATGCGCTGGTTTCCAAAAAAACCATGCTGCCAAGCGATTTGCTCTTCGAGTACAACAGCGCTGAACTGCGCGAAAGCGCGAAGGTGGGGCTGATGAAACTTGCGCTGCTGATGGATCGCAATCCCGAGCTCTACTGCTGGATCGAAGGCCACACCGACCTCATCGGCGGCGACGATTACAATCTCGAACTTTCAGTGCGCCGCGCCGCGGCCGTGAAGCAGTACCTCGTCGAATCCCTGCGCATGGACGCATCAAAAATCAGCACTCGCGGGTTCGGTCGCTATGAACCACTCGTTACCAAAGGCGGCGTTGAAGAACAGGGAGCGAACCGCCGCGTCGAGGTCCGCATGCGCCCGTCGCCACCGACCAAAGAGCAACTTACCATTCGACCGCAAAAAGCCGAGGTCGTGGTCGAGTCGCCACCGCCAAGAGCCATCGAGGCAACGCCGCAACGCGCCAT
>CAYQRP010000096.1:0-4923 GCA_964419815.1 uncultured Luteolibacter sp.
TTCGTCTTCCTCGAATTGCCTTTTTCCATGAAACATTCTCTTGATGCCCTGATTCGTCCGAACGCCCCCGAGGCTGCGCCGCCGCGATTGCCTGCGTGGCTGATTCCTGCCGCCATCGCGCTTGGGTTTGCATTGTTTTTTCTCATCATTTTCCGTGACCGTCTGTTGCCGGCAAAGAATGTCGAGGTAGCGCTTGTGCTGACTACTATGGAAGCCGTAGCAAAAAACGGCAACGCCACAGAGCCTGCAAGATCGGCGGATGGCCCGATGGCGTTCCAAGCCAGCGGTTGGGTGGAGCCGGATCCCCATCCAATCAAGGCCACGGCTCTTATCGATGGAGTGGTGAAACAAGTCCATGTGCTAGAAGGTCAGTCGGTTTCCAAAGGTCAGGTGCTGGCGGATCTGGTTGATGACGATCAAGCGCTCGCGCTGCTTGCCGCCGAACAAGCCCTTGCCATGCGGCGTGCGGAGTTGGTCGAGCACCGTGCGAATATCCGCTCCGCGCAGAGCGCGCTGGCATCTGCCACGGCACGGGCAAAAGCGGCCGAGGCTTCGTTGGTAGGGGCAAATGACCGCGCCGGACGCATGGAGACCATGCGCAAAGAATCCGTTTCTGAAGCCGATGTTGTGCTTGCGCAAAGCCAGCGTGATGCGGCGCGCGCCGATGTCGAGAAGGCACATGCGGAAGTCAAACAGGCGGAGTCTGATCTTGCGGCGCAGGAGTCCCGCATCGAAGTACTGCAAAGCGCCGTAGAATCGGCGGAGGTCGAGGTTTCCATGGCTCAACTTGCGCGCGACAGGACCAAGATCGTTTCTCCGATCGATGGCCGTGTGCTTCGCCTCATTGCGGCACCGGGTCAGAAAAAAATGCTCGGCATGGATGATGCCGACAGTTCGACAATTGCCATTCTTTACAATCCTGCAAATGTGCAGGCGAGGGTGGATGTGCCGCTCTCGGATGCGGCAGGCTTGCAGGTCGGGCAACTTGCACGCGTGCGCTGCAGCTTGCTGCCGGACAAGGTTTTTTCGGGCGTGGTCACGCGCATCTCGGGCGAGGCGGATGTGCAACGCAACACGCTGCAGGCAAAGGTGCGTATTGAAAATCCAAGCGATCAGTTGCGTCCGGAAATGCTTTGCCGCGTGGAGTTCTTGCATGCGGCCCGTAGCCCCGATAGCGGCGCAGCGGAAGTCGGTTCTACGCTTTCCACATGGATCCCGCTGGATGCGATCGATGGAAACACGGTGTGGACTTGCGATCCGGACACAATGCGCGTGAAGCGCCGAGATGTTGTTTTGACCGAGGAAACCAAGGACGGATTTCGCCGCATTGCGGATGGTCTCAAGCCCGGTGAGTGGGTGGTGCGGTCACCCAAAGGATTGTCTGATGGTCAGCGCGTGAATCCCGAACTCAAAAAACCATGAACGAACCAATGATCCAATGCCGCAAGGTTTCGAAATCCTATCGCAAAGGGACGACGGTGGTCACGCCACTGCAGGCTCTCGATCTCGATGTTGCGAAGGGCGAGTTCCTCGCCCTGATGGGTCCGTCCGGATCGGGTAAAACGACTTTGTTGAATCTGATTTCGGGCATTGATACGCCGAGTGAGGGATCCTTGGTCATTGCGGGTGAGGATATTTCGCGCCTGTCGCGCCGTGATTTGACATCGTGGCGGGCGAAGCATGTGGGTTACATTTTCCAGCTCTATCATCTGGTGCCGGTGCTCACGGCGTTTGAAAATGTCGAACTGCCCTTGCTGCTCACGCATCAGTCGAAAAAACAGCGGCACGAGCGTGTGCAAGCGGCATTGGATCTCGTAGGATTGGGCGACCGCATTCACCACACACCTGCCGAATTGTCCGGCGGTCAGGAACAACGAGTGGCGATCGCACGGGCCATCGTTGCGGATCCGCCCTTGCTTGTTGCCGACGAACCGACGGGCGATCTCGATCGTGAATCCGCCACCCGCATCCTTGATTTGCTGCGAATGCTGGCGCGCGAATATCACAAAACCATCGTGATGGTCACTCACGACGCCAAAGCTGCCGCGGTTGCGGATCGGATCCTGCATTTGGAGAAAGGACAACTGTTGGAAAATTCATGAGAATAGTCCTTAATCTTCTGCGCCTCGCCTGGCTGCAGCTCGTGCGACATCGCATGAGGTCGCTGCTTACGGTATTGGGTGTTGCATCGGGCATGTTTCTTTTCACCTCGGTGGAGGCATTGCAGCGATCGCTTGCGGTTGCCACCGAGATGAGGGCGGCGGACACCACGCTCGTTGTGTATCGCGAAAACCGCTTTTGCCCGGCAACAAGTCGATTGCCGGAGCACTACGCGGAGGAAATTCGCCGCATCGAAGGTGTGCGCGATGTGATACCGATCCAGGTAGTCGTGAACAATTGTGGCGCTTCGCTGGATGTGATCACATTTCGCGGTGTGCCTGAGGCAGATCTCATTTCCTTCGCGCCTGAGATCGAAATCATTGCGGGCAGTCGCGAGGACTGGTTCAAGCGCGATGATGGCGCTCTTTTGGGCGAGGTTTTCGCACGGAGGCGCGGACTTTCTCCGGGCGACCGTTTCGATGCGGCGGGTGTGACCGTGACGGTTTCCGGCATTCTGCGCTCGCCCAATGTGCAGGACAACAATGTCGCATATGTGAAGCTGCCATTCTTGCAAAAGTCATCGCGCGTTGGTCTCGGCGTGGTCACGCAGTTCAATGTTCGGGTGAGTTCCGCAAATGATCTTGAGCGAGTCGCTGCAGCCATTGATGAGGGCTTTCGTTCGGCGCAGATGCCGACCAACACGAAGCCCGAAAAAGCGTTCTTTGCGGAAACGGCAGCCGAGTTGGTGGAGTTGATCCGCTTCACGCGCTGGCTGGGAATTGGTGCCGTGCTTGCCGTGGCTGCATTGGTGGCCAACGCGCTGCTTTTGGTGGTGCGTGGCCGGGTGAAGGAAAACGCGGTGTTGCGCACGCTAGGCTATCCGGGCAGGGCGATTGCCTGCCTGGTGGTGGGTGAGGGTGGCATGCTCGGTTTGGGAGGTGGCTTGTTGGGGGTGCTTTCCGCCACCGCGTTTCTGCATTGGCAAAGTTTCACCATGGGCAATGAAGGTCAAACGCTCGCGATCCTTCCCGATTTCACCGTGATTCTCATCGGAATCGGTGCCGGCCTATTGCTTGGTCTGCTTGCTTCCTTTTGGCCCGCATTTCAAAGCATGCGCCAACCCATCGTCCGCTCACTTCGCTCCTGATTCACCTAATACCGAAAATTTCCCATGCTTCCCTTCAGCTATGCGGCACGGAACTTGTTCCGCTCCAAGACACGCCTGCTGCAAACCATCGGCGGTAGCGCCTTGGTCGTGTTGCTGGTGATGACGGCTGTGGCGATCAACGCCGGAATGGCGCGCGTTCTTTCCGCCTCGGGATCCGAATTCAATGTGATTTTGTTGGGTTCGGGATCGGAGGAGAGTGTGCAGCGCAGCGAGGTGCCGGACAGCGCGGCCGGAATCGCCTCCACATCTGTGCGCGGCATTTCCGAGCGCCTTGGTGTGCGCGCGGTTTCTCCCGAGATTCATTACATGAACCACATCGATTTGGGTGATGGCCGCCGTGCGCAAACTTTGGTTCGCGGTGTCGCGCCGGAAGCGCTGCGCGTGCACCCTCAGGTGAGATTGACCGAAGGGGATTTTCCCAAGGCGGGAGAGGTGATGCTTGGGCGTCTCGCTTGGCGCAAACTTGGAATCGGCGAAAACGATCTGCGTGTCGGTTCCAGCATTGTCATGAATGGGCAGGGCTTCGTGGTGTCCGGCATCTTTGCGGCACCCGGCACGGTGATGGAGTCCGAAATGTGGGCAACGATTGGCGATCTTCGTGTGGTGGCGCAGCGCGAGACGGTCTCCTGTGTGGTGTTGCGATTCGACGATGCCCAAGACGCGGCGGAGGCGGATTTGTTCGCCAAACAACGGCTCGATTTGGAGCTCACCGCGATTCGCGAAAGCGAGTACTACGGCAAGTTGCGCGAGTTTTTTTCTCCGTTGCAGGCGATGGTGTGGATCACCGCCGGGCTGATCGCCGCTGGCGCATTGTTTGGTGGCTTGAATACACTCTACGCCGCGTTTGCCTCGCGGGTTCGCGAGATCGGCACCTTGCAGGCGATTGGCTTTGGGCGGGGCGCGATCCTCTTGAGTCTGGTGCAGGAAAGCACCCTTGCATGCCTTGCGGGAACGCTGGTCGCATCTCTTGCCGCACTCGTTTTGTTGGATGAAAAAACCATCCCATTCTCCATCGGCATATTTGTGACGGAAGTCAGCCCCGGCGTCGCTATCACTGGCTTGATGACCGGAATTTTATTGGGCTTGCTCGGTTCACTGCCCGCCGCATGGCGTTGCCTCAAACCTTCTTTGCCCGCCGCTCTTCGCATGTCCTAAACCAACCATAGAATCCAACCATGAAATATCAAAGCATCAGCATCTTGCTCGCCATCGCGCTCGTTTCTTGTGACAAAAACGATCCTGTCGAATCCACTTCGTCGTCGCCCACACATTCGGTACCGAGTTCCGCATTGAAAGCCGTCATCGGCGCCACGGTGGCCGGTGAGGCGAAGTCAATTCACATGGCGCGCGAAAGCGCAAAACCTGGCGATGCCATCACTGTCACGGGTCGTGTGATGGGCGCGCAAAATCCGTTTGTGGAAGGTCGGGCGGCATTCATTCTCGGCGATCCAGCTTTGCTCACGCCGTGCAATGAGCGCCCGGATGACCATTGCCAGACGCCATGGGACAATTGCTGTGACAGCAAGGAAAACAAGAAGCGCGGAACAGCGACCATCCAAATCGTCGATGCCGAAGGGCGTGTGCTCAAGGAGCCCATCGAAGGCGTGGAGGGCATCGCGAAGCTTTCGCGCCTGGTGGTTTCAGGCACCGTGGCG
>CAYQRP010000097.1:0-3400 GCA_964419815.1 uncultured Luteolibacter sp.
CGGATTCGTGTGCTGCATGAGCGGCTTGGCGATCGCCTGATGGCGACCACGAGCTTTGGCATTCAGGCAGCGGTGATGCTGCACTTGATCCACGAACACGCACCGAAAATTCCAGTGGTGTTCATCGATACCGGATTTTTGTTTCCCGAAACCTATCGCTATGCGGAGGACTTGCTTTCACGCTTCAAGCATCTCGACCTGCGGGTGTATCAGCCCACGATGAGTGCCGCGCGCATGCAGGCCTTGTGGGGCAATCTTTGGGAGAAGGGCAAAGAGGGTGCTGACCGCTATGCGATGCTCACGAAGATCGAGCCGATGAATCGCGCGTTGAGTGAAATTGGCGCTGATGTGTGGATCAGCGGGCTGCGTCGATCACAATCCAGCACGCGATCGGACAGGCCCTTTGTTGAGCGTCAGAAAAAAACTCTCAAGGCCTATCCGATTCTCGATTGGGCCGATGCGCAGGTGGATTTGTATTTTCATCAGCACCAGCTGCCGCGTCATCCGCTGGCGGAGAAGGGATATGTCACGATGGGTGACTGGCACAGCACGGCGCCGGCATCGAATGGCGATGCCGAGTCGTCGCGTTTTGGCGGCGTGAAGTACGAATGCGGTCTGCATCTGGATTCCGGCTCGGCGGATTTCCAGATCTAATCCCTAGCCTAGGGCATTTTGCCTTTTTCAAAGGCCTTTCATTCGATGTCGTGAAGCGGCATGGATCTTTCTTTTCGGTAAACTGATTATTTTTTGAAGAGGCCTGAGGTTTTCGCGGTCCAAGGTCACGTATGCGAAATGCATCGATCAAAAAATAAAACCATGAAAACCACATCCGTTTCCCTGCTGTTTGCCTTGTTGGCAAGTGTTCCCGCCCAATCCGCACTGATCGCCGGTTGGGATTTTCAAACGACCTTGACCGGTGGCACGGCTGTGGTCGCGCAGCCCAACACGCCGCGATCTTTCAATGCGAACTTCGGGTCGGGCACGCTGAGTCTCGATGGCAGCAACGGATCGTCCGTCTGGTTGCTTTCGAACGAGCTCAATGCTTACACCGGTACGGCAGTGAATGCGGGTACGGATTTTTCCAGCATCACCACCGGTGCTGGAGCTTTGGGGTTGTTGGGTGGTTCGGGCAATGCGGCCAACGGCAAGCAGGCTGTGTTTGTTTTTTCCATGAGCGGTTACGAAGGCTTGAGCATCTCGCTTGCGGCTCAGCGCTCGGCTACCGGATTTTCTTCCCAGCTATGGGAGTACAGTGCGGACGGTGTGAACTATCAGAGCATCGGAACTTTGGTGGGCGGATCCACTGCGGGATCGATTGCGGGCAGCTACTCGGCCTCGGGCGTGCTGGGCTTTGAGTCGATGAGCGGATTGGACAATGTGGCCAATGCATTTGTGCGCGTCACCTTTGATGGTGCGACCTCCGCCACTGGCAACAACCGACTGGACAACATCCGATTCGATGCGTCCGAAATCCAGTCCTTGGCTTCGGTTCCCGAGCCGGGTTGCCCGCTGCTGATAGGCTTTGCGGCGATGATGGCCATGGGTGTGCGGCGCAGGCCTTTGAGTTGATTTTTGCGAAACGAGTGTGATTCCGTGTCTTGACTCCGAGGCACGGCTGCAGCCAGACTGACGCGGATCTAACGAATACCATTGCCATGCCCATCGCCTCCAACATGACCGCCACCGTCGGCAACACGCCGCTCATCCGCCTCAATCATGTGACCGCCGGTCTTGATGCCGAAATTTGCGTGAAGGCCGAGTTCTTCAATCCGCTTTTCAGCGTCAAGGACCGTATCGGCAAGGCGATGATCGAAGCCGCCGAGCGTGACGGATCGCTCAAGCCCGGTGGTTTGATCATCGAACCGACCTCTGGTAACACCGGCATTGCTTTGGCATTTGTCGCTCGCGCGAAAGGGTATCGCTGCATTCTCACCATGCCCGAGAGCATGTCGATCGAACGTCGCGTGCTGCTGCGTTTGCTCGGTGCCGAGATCGTGCTCACACCGCGTGCCAGAGGCATGGGTGGCGCGATCGCCAAAGCGAAACAACTTTTGGAACAAACGCCGGGTGCTTTTGGTCCGGGTCAGTTTGACAACCCCGCCAATCCGCAAGTGCACCGCGAGACGACCGCCGAGGAAATTTGGCGCGACACCGAAGGGAAAATCGATGCCTTTGTTGCCGGCGTTGGTACGGGCGGTACGCTCACGGGTGTGGCCGAGGTCATCAAATCCCGCTGCGCGATGAAGGCCTTTGCCGTCGAACCGGTTGCCAGTCCCGTCATTTCCGGCGGTGCTCCCGGTCCGCACATGATCCAAGGGATCGGTGCCGGATTCATTCCGAAGAATCTCAATGTGGACATCATTGATGAGGTCATCCAAGTGAGCAACGAGGATGCCTTTGCCACCGCGCAGGCGCTGGCACAGCAGGAGGGTCTGCCCGCCGGCATTTCCACCGGAGCGAATGTGTGGGCAGCCATGCAGATCGCCAAGCGGCCTGAGTTCAAGGGCAAGCGCATCGTCACGGTCGGTTGCTCATCGACCGAGCGCTACCTTTCGACTCCGCTTGCGGAAAAAGTTCGTGAGGAAGTTACCAGCCTTCCGGTGCACGAAATCTGATCTTCATGATGCGCCTTGCTGCGCGATGATCACTCTGCGTAAAGAATTCGGCCGCAGTCTTCGCAACGGGCGAGCTCCTTGCCGGTTTGCACCGCGACGACGGTGGATGCGATAAGCTTCATGTGGCAGCCGCCGCATTTGCCTTCGTGCATGGGCGCGACGGCGAGTCCGTCTTTGGTTTTCATGAGTCGCTGGTAAAGCGGTAGGATCGAATCGGGGATCGCGGCGGCGAGTTGTTCGCGTTCGGCGCTGAGTTCGGCCTGATCCTGTTTGATGCGTTCGGCGCGTTGACGGATGGATGCGAGGTCCTCGTCGACCAGATTTTGGGTTTTTGAGCGTTTGGCTTCAGCTTCCTTGTGCGCGGCGCGGAGCTGATCGATTTTTTCCATCAACTCCAACTCCTTGGTTTCGAGTTCATCGACTTCCTTTTCGTAGCGAATCACTTCGTTGCCGAGTGCTTGGTATTCGTCGTTTTTGCGAGTCTCGAACTGCTGGACCTTGAGTCGTTGGATCGTGGTTTTGCGGGCGCCAACATCGAGTTCGATGCGCTTGAGTTGGAGTTCGCATTCGACGAGTGCGTCGTTGGCCGCCTGCACGGCCTTGAGATCGGCGGCGAGCTTGCCTTGGGCGCGGGCCTCATCCTGAGGAAGTTTTTCCAGATCCTTGGCGAGGGAAAGCAGGCGGCGGTCACGGTCTTGGAGGACCAACAGGGCACGGACATCTTCGAGCATGGAAGAGACTTAATCGGCGGGCATGGTGCCGACAAGTTCTTTGCGCGTTTGGCG
>CAYQRP010000097.1:3500-4869 GCA_964419815.1 uncultured Luteolibacter sp.
CAAGTACAACGCCACCGCTATCCAGATCAGGCTGAACGAGAGCACGCGGTATGAGTCCATGCTTTCGCCGTAGAAGCGCCAGCCGATGATCCATTGCAGGGTGGGTCCGAGAAATTGCAGCATGCCGAGGGTGGTGAGGCGGATCTTGCGGGCGGCGTAGGTGAAGCAGAGCAGGGGGAGTGTTGTGGCGATGCCGGTGGAGATGATGAGCAGGGCTTGTGGCCATGCAGGGGGTGGATTGATGCCCGATGCGGACGGATGAAGGGCGATCCATGCGAGGGCGATCGGTGCAAGGAGTGAGGCTTCGAGTGTGAGTCCGTCGCGCGCGTCGAGGGATGATTTTTTCCTGACCACTCCGTAAAGGGAAAAGGTGGATGCCAGCGCGAGTGGCAGCCAGGGGAAGCCTCCGCCTGTCGGCACCTGGATCATCACGCCCGCGAAGGCCAGGGCGATGGCAACGAGTTGGCGAGTGCTGTGTTTTTCGGCGAACCACAGCGTGCCGAAGAGCATGTTGAAGAACGGGTTGAGGTAATAGCCGAGCGCGCCTTCGACAATGCGGTGGTTGAGGACGGCCCAGACATAGAGCAGCCAATTCGAAGCGAGCAAAGTGGCCGAGACGGCGCTCCATGCGACCGTGGTGCGGGAGCGAAAAAGGGTTTTGAGAGGGGTTGAATTTTTTGCGGCGAACGTGATCGCCAGCAGGCATGCCAGCGACCAAAAGGTGCGGTGGGCGACGATCGACGCGGCGTCGAGAAAGGACAGCGCTTTCCAAAAAACCGGCAGGATGCCCCACATCGAAAAGGCGGCAAGCGCGGCGGCAATGCCTTTTTGCTGTGGGCTCATGGTGATGAGCATGGGTGAAATCGCCGTTCGGTGAAGGCGAAAGTGCGGCTGCGGAATTTTGGATTTTGAATCCGCAGAAATTTGAACATCATCCGCCCATGTCCGCCGAGCGTTTGTCGATTCCCCGCTATGCCATGGCTCTTGCGCACGTGGCGAGCCTGCGTTCGGAAGATCCTTACCGCAAGGTCGGCGCGGCGGCGCTTGATCACGACAACCGCGTCATTGGCACCGCATACAACGGGCTTGCGCCCGGGTTTAATCCGCCCGGCGGATTTTGGGACGATCGCGACGCGCGTCAAAAATTCATGCTTCACGCCGAGGTGAACCTTTGCAGTTTGTTCCGCCGTGGTGAAGCGAAGCTTGTCGCGACCACGACCATGCCCTGTACCGCCTGCATGCAGACGCTATGTGCGTACGGCATTCGCGAGATTTATTACCGTGATGTTTATCACGCGTCTGACGCACCCGAGATTGCGAAATTGTACGGGGTCAAGTTGGAGAGGATCGCCGATTTCCCCGAGCTTGG
>CAYQRP010000098.1:0-4856 GCA_964419815.1 uncultured Luteolibacter sp.
GCCGACATCATCTTCAAATTCCCCCGCTGCTCGAGATCGGTGCCCGGCATGGTCTTTGCCAATACCTCAACCTGCTCCCGCAAATCTCCACGCAACTCCAACGCGTCAAGAAACGCCGCACGATCGCTCTCCGGCACCGCCAGCAAAGCACGCAACAAGCCGACGGCTCGAACATGAAACACCAAATCCGCATCTCCAATGCCCTGATAGAAAATCTCACGCTGCTCGGCATTCAATCCCGACGCCGCATGCTCAAGCCGCTTGGCATTCTCCCAAATGTCGACATTCAAAGGCCTCGGAATCTCCGTCGAACTCTTCGGCAACTTCGCATCAAGCTGCGTGATCCATACCTGCTCGACCGGGCGGCGCAGCACCTCCATCAACTGCTTCTGAAACGCAAAGCACACGACCATCGAAATTACTAGCGTGATCACGATCCGCGTGATCATCACGCGCAGGTCTTCGAGATGCTCGAGAAAGGGCTTCTCGTGATCCGGATGCGAACTCTCGCGGAGTTGGATGACCTTTTTAAGCAGATACATGCCGTGAGGCGCGCATTCAAACCGCAGCCCCGTTCAACCGCAAGGCGGATGTGGAATACCACGAAACAATCGCACGAAAAAATCAGGCGTGCTGAAGATAGCCCGAGGCCAGATCCACCGGCTCATAAGGCAAGCCGAAACGGTCGCAAATGAGGTTGGCGCTGATCCGGCCCGATTCGTAAATTGTCGGCAGTCCGCTGCCAGGATGGGTGCCACCACCGACCAAATAGCAGTTGTTGAAGCCCGCATAGCGATTGTGAGGTCGGAAATAAAGCATCTGCGTCAGCGTGTGCGAGAGGTTGAAGGTAGCCCCAATGAAGATCGACGAACTCTCCCAATCCTGCGGCGAAACAATGCGCTGCTCCACAATGTGACTGCGCAGATCCTTCATCGAAGTGCGCTCCTCGATGCGACGCAGAATTTTCTCCGCATACGCTTCCTTGTTCGACTCCCAATCATAACCGTGACGAGTGTTGATTGTTGGCACGAGGATGTAGAGACCCGACTTGCCAGCCGGCGCGACATGCGGATCGGTCACACAAGAGTTTCTGACATAGATCGACATATCATCCGACACATGACGCTCGCTTTGGATGTCGGCTACGTTCGCACGGTAGTCGTCGGCAAAGATGATGTGATGATGCGGTTCATTTTCGTAGACCTTGTCGAGCCCGAGGAACATCATGAAGGTCGAGCAAGAAAAACGCTTCGCACGCATGCGCTCCTCGCTCACCGAGCGACCATTGAATAAGCGCGTCGCGGCATGCCCGTAATCGGCATTCACCACCACCGCATCGGCGTTGAGCCTGCCGCCATTTTCAAATTCAACCCCACTGATGTCGCGACCTTGGTGGATCAGTTGTTTCACCGGCGACTGCAAGCGAAGCTCGCCACCCATCGAGGTGAAAACATCGGCCATTGCTTGGGAAATCCGATTAAGGCCACCCTGCACATGATACACCCCATATCGGTACTCAGTGAAGGAAAGGATGCTAAACAAAGCCGGGCAATGCCAAGGCGACATGCCAAGATACTTCGCCTGAAAAGTGAACGCGAGCTTGAGCCGCTCATCCTCGAAGTAGTCGCCGAGCACATCGTGCACGCTCCGGGTCGTGAGCACATGCGGCAAGGCCTTGAGCAGATCCGGACGCAAAAACGCGCTGAGTTTGTGATAGGGATACTGCAAGCACGGATAGATCGCGCGAAACTTTGCACCCTGCTCATCCATGTAGCGCAAAAACCCGCCACTGCTACCGGGAAAAACCCGCTCGATCTCACCCGCCATCTTCTGCTTGTCGCTGAAGGTGTGCATCGAGGTCTCACCCCAACTCAACTTGGTCATCGGGTTGAGATCGACAAACTCCAGATGATCTTCGCTCTTACCACCCAACTCGGCAAAAATCTCATCGAGGCAAAATTTCTGATGCAGAAAGGTCGGCCCCAGATCGAACGAGTAGTCACCCAAACGCACCTCCGAATTGCGGCCGCCAACACGATCGTTTTTCTCCACGATCGTGACCTTGAATCCCCGATGCGCCAGCAGCATGCCAGCGGTCAAACCACCAGGCCCGGCACCCACCACCACCACATGTTTTTGCTTCGCAGCACGCGCATTCCGATCGGACATGCGCCGAAGCTGTGGAATGATCCCCACCGGGTCAAGACCCCAGCCACTTGATCGCGTGATATCTCCATAACAAAACCCGCGCGACACGTTCATGCCGCTGGCAAAATTTCGGTGGACATTCCCACGCCGGCAAGCTAACCCTCGCCGCCCGCGCCATGGCCTAGCTCCAAGCGCAAAGAATTTTTCGGCAGAGTAGCTCAGCGGTAGAGCAGAGGACTCATAAGCCTTTGGTCGGCGGTTCAAATCCGCCCTCTGCCACCACTTTCCACTCCCTGCCGTTTCAACCGCGCTTCCCGCTTTCTTTTTCGGCTCGGAAATGAATCATGTCCGACATGACGGATGCGATTTCCTCGACCGAACTGATTCTCCTCACGTCGATTCTCGGCGTGCTCCTGCTGCTCACGCTGATCCTCACCCGCATTTCCAACAACCTCGCGCGCCTTTCAAGGCACTTGAGCGCGATCAACAAACCTGCGGAGGAACCGCAATCGAAGGGGATCGAAACTCGGCATGATCATCTCGGCACCTACGAAACATTTCTCAGCGAAGATCCCGAGTTGCTCAATTTGCCGAAAAAGGAACGCTTCCGACTCTATCGGATTTGGCGCAAGGAAAAAGGTCTCAATTGGGCGCCCGCTAACAGCGATTCGGAAGCCGCAGACTGAAATTCAAAAAATCCGAAGGAATTTCTTTTTTTCATTTGCAAGGACCTTGTCGGTTTGCATCCTCGCCCCGCACCGGCGGCGCCCTAAACCCGTCGGTTTCATTCGTGAAATTCACGAATTCTGAAGCACACGCTCCGTCAACACCATGGCAAACATCTTTCCCCGCTGGTCCAACCTGTTGCCGCTCAAAATTGCCGTCTGCATCGGATCCGCAGTCGCCGGGGTCGCCCTCGCGTTCAACTACTACGCCACGCCCAAGTCTCTCACCGTCGGCTATCAGCCCTCCCAGCCGATCCCCTTCTCGCACAAAATCCACGTCGACCAACTCGGGCTCGACTGCCGCTACTGCCACTCGTTCGTGGATGTCTCCGGCCACTCGAATGTCCCCACCAGCAACACCTGCTGGAACTGCCACCAGCACGTGCAGCGCGATAGCCCGAAACTCGCCCCGCTCCACCGCTCGATGGATCCGGCCTTCCCCGGCTACGACGGCAAGCCAATCGAATGGGTGCGCATCCACAAATCGCCCGATTATGTGTATTTCAACCACGCAGCCCACGTAAACCGCGGGATTTCCTGCCAAAGCTGCCACGGCGATGTGAACAAGATGGAGGTGGTCTATCAGGATCAAAGCCACTCGATGGGCTGGTGCCTCGACTGCCACCGCGCCCCGGAAAACCACCTCCGCCCGCTCGAGGAAGTGTACAACTTCGACTACAACGCCGAGACCTACATCTCCAACAACCCGCAGCTGGGCGTCAAAACCACCAAAGATCTCGGCCTGAAACTCAAGGAGCAGTTTGACGTGAAACCCAAGGAAAGCTGCGCCACCTGCCACCACTGATCCGCCCCCTCAACCCGATTTTCCACACCCTTTTCCGCAGTCCCCATGAGCAAGCGCATCTGGCATCACCCCGAGGTCCCCGCAAGCGAAACCACCACCGCTTGGCGCAGCCCCGGTCAACTCGAAAACAGCCCGATGTTCCGCGATTGGCTCGATCGCGAATTTCCCAACGGCACCGCCGAAATGTCCGGCCCCGAAGAGGTGGAAAACACCCGCCGCTCGTTCCTCAAGCTGATGGGGGCTTCCTCCGCCCTCGCCGGCTTCGGCATGGCCGCCTGCCGCCGCCCGGAAACCTACATCGTTCCCTACACCAAGGCCCCCGAATGGGTCATCCCCGGCAAAGCGACCTACTACGCGTCCTCCATGCCGCGCAGCACCGGAGCCACCCCGCTGGTGGTCACCACCTTCGAAGGCCGCCCCACCCACCTCGCACCAAACTCGCTCCACCCGGATGCCAGCGGCACCGATGCCTTCGCCCAAGCCTCAATTCTCGACCTCTACGCGCCAAACCGTTCGCGCCAATTTCTGAAATCCGGCAAAGCCGCCAAACGCGCGGATTTCGAGGCGGTTCTCGCCACTCTCGCCGCCAATCCGTCCGCCAAAATCGCTTTCCTCAGCGGCGCTGACGATTCGCCAACCCGCAACCGCCTCCAAGGCGCCCTCGCGGAAAAGTTTCCCGCCGCAAAATTCTACCAGTACGAACCGCTCACTGGCGAGGCCGCCAAAGCTCTCGGCGATGGCGTGAAAATCGCCGCCGATTTCTCCAAAGCCGACCGCATCGTGTCGCTCGATTGCGACTTCGCCGGCACCGACCCGCAGGGTCCGGTCACCCCCTTCTTCGATCGCCGCAAACCCGAAGGAAAAGCCTATGAAAAGGCCCCCGACGCGTCCTCGATGAACCGCCTCTACGTGGTCGAGGCCGCCTACACGCTCACTGGCGGCATGGCCGATCACCGCCTGCGCTCGGCCCCCAGCCGCATTCTCCACATCGCCGGCCAAATCGCCCGCGAACTCGGCATCCCGCAAGCCGGCGGCGTCGACAAAGTGACCGATGCCAAAACCCTCTCATGGATCAAGCCGCTCGTCGCCGACCTGAAGGCCCACAAGGGCAGCTCGATGGTCCTCGCCGGATCCCGCCAGCCCGCCGCTGTCCACCACCTCGCCCTCGCGATCAACCT
>CAYQRP010000099.1:0-4835 GCA_964419815.1 uncultured Luteolibacter sp.
CGATCGCCGACCCTCGGGCTGGACTTCGAGAAAGGACCATGCGCGCCTCAGGGAATTGCGCAAATCGGCCGATGCCATTCTTGTCGGCATGGGCACATTCGTGACCGACCGGATGACTCTTTCCTGTGCGGACAAATCTGTAGCGCCCTTGCGCTGCATCATTTCTCGCAGCCGCGCCATCGATCCCGATCATCCGGTTTTCCTTCGCGAAGGCGGCCCGATCCACCTCGTGATCACGGGAGAAAAAATTCCAATCATCGACCCAAGCATCATCGAAAAAATCACCATTCACCACATGTCGCTTGCGGAATTTCTCAATCAACTTGCGACGCAATACGCCATTCGCCATCTGCACTGCGAAGGCGGCGGAGAATTGATCCGCTCGCTTGCGGAATTGGATGCCATCGACGAATTTCACGCGACCCTCGCCGCGCACACGATCTTTGGTGGATCAAGTGCCACGACAGCCACAGGCGCGCTTGGTCAACATTTGCCGAAAAGCATCGAGTTCGAGCTCAATCATTTCGAGCCGGATACCGAAACTGGCGAGTGTTATCTCAGCTATCTGCGCAAGACAGCGGTGAAAAATCAGTGAGCGCCCTTGTGCTCGCCGCCGTGATCTTCGGCATGAGCATCGGAATGACCCGAGCCGTGCTTGTGAAGTTGCTTGGTGCCGTTCGGGCCTTCGAACTCATGACGCTCGCAGGAAATACCCACGAAGCAAGCGACCACCAAAATCAGTGAGGAAAAGCATTTCATCGCGCCGCTTCATAGCCTGCCACCACCGAAAGGCAACTCCGAAGCGATGGAAATCGACAGAAACCACGCGCTCGGACATCAGGCGTTCAACCACTCCGCCACCCGAGCGGCCGCGCGCTTTTCCACCCCCGGCTCTCCCAACATGGCCGCCACATCAGCCAAGCGCTCCTGCAATTTTGCGGCACGCGCGGGCGATTCGATCAAATGTCTGAGCTGCCCCGCGACTTTGTCAGGGCTCGCATCCGACTGCACCAGCTCCTCGACCACGCGCTCACCGGCGATGATGTTGACCAGCCCGATGAACTCAATTTTTACCAGCAATTTTGCCAAAAGATAGGTCAAGGGCGCAACGCGATAGACGAGGCAATAAGGAATCCCCAAACAGGCGGCCTCGAGCGTCGCAGTGCCGCTGGCGATGACACCGCACGCGGCGCGGCGCATCAACTCGTGACTCCCACCGGTGCTGACCTTGATCCATCCCCCTGCCCCTGCCTTATCGGTCATCGCACGAATCTTTGCCGCCAATTTTTCCGTCGCCGCTGGCACTTCGAAAGTCAAATCCGCGCGCCAGTTTCGCAAACGACCAGCCACTTCGATCATCATCGGAAACAAACGCGCCACCTCACGTTCACGGCTGCCCGGAAACAATCCGATCAATCGCTGATCCCTTTCCATTTCTTTTTCCAGCACTCCTTGCAACTGATCGACCAAAGGATTGCCTACAAAACTCGCCTTCAGCCCTGCTGACTCAAAAAGAGCGACTTCAAACGGAAACAAACAAAGCACCTCATCGAGGATCCGCGCCATTTTGGGAATGCGCCGCTTGTTCCATGCCCAGACTTTCGGGCTGATGTATTGAATGATCCTGATTTCAGGAAATTCCCTCCTCACCGCTTCGGCGAATCGCAAATTAAACCCGGGATAATCGATGAGCAGCAATGCGGCAGGGCGAAACTCACGCAGTTCCCCCATCATCCGCGCAAAGCGCGCGCGAAACCATCGGTACTTTTTCAGAACCTCCCACACGCCCATCACCGCGGCATCTTCAACCCAATCGGTGATTCCTCCGCCCGAAATTTTTGCCATCTCCGGTCCGCCCGCGCCACGCAGCTCAATTCCAGGTCTCAGCACCAGAAGCTCACGCAAAAGCCCGGCTCCGTGTGCGTCCCCGCTCAATTCGCCCGCGACCACATAAACGCGCTCAGCCATGGCGGCGAGGCTATCGATCGAGAGCGGGGCTGACCATGAAAAAGGCGTTCATCAAAGCCCATCAGGGAAAAACCCGCCTTTGCCGACTTCCGCATTGATATCCCGCCGATCGGCCGCTTTGATCCCTGCAGCAATACACCCCAACGGTTCATTCCATGCCCGAAGACACCACGCCCTCAGTCGCCCCGCTCGCGGAAATCAATCTCGGCCCCAGCAAGTTCGAGCAGTTTCTTGAAAACAATCAAAGGCTTCTCATCGTCCTGCTCGCGATGCTGGTAATCGCCAGCGCCGCTTACATCGTGATTCGTGGCGTGGAAAAAAGCCGCGAACAAACCGCCGGTGCTGAGCTTAGCAAAGCAAAAACCGTCGCCGCCTTGCAGGAGGTGAGCAACAAACACGCCAACACCAACGCCGCCGCATCGGCCAAAATCTTGCTCGCCGACATGCAGGCAAGCGAAGGGAAATCGGACGCGGCCATTCAAACGCTGCAAGACTTCATCGCCAAGCATGGCGATCATCCGGCCAAACCCACCGCCAGTGCCAAACTGGCCGCGCAATTGATGAGCCTCGGCAGAACCGCCGAAGCATCCGCTACCTTCCAAGGAATCGCCGACGATCCGAACGCCCGCTACATCGCTCCCTATGCGCTGATCTGCCTCGGCGACATCGCCAAAGCCGGAGGCGATGCGGCAAAAGCCGAATCCTTTTTCAACCAAGTCAAAACGAAATTTCCCGAGAGCAGCTTCGCCGACATCGCTACCGAGCGTCTTGCCACGGTAAAGGCCACACCGCCTGTCGAAGTCGAGCCTCCGGCACCCGAAGCCCCAAAAGCTGCCACGGAAGAAAAAGCTCCCGCACCTGCCGCAGCACCCGCGCCTGCTGCCAAGAAAACCGATAAAAAGCCTGCGCCGAAACCCGCCCCGAAGCCAAAGAAATCCACCCAAAAAACCCAAAAACCAAAAAATTAGGGCTGGAGAAAAATTTCACGGAATCCATATTCGTCACTCACAAACGCCAATCCACCACCCACTCACCATGTTCAAAAAAGTCATCGGCCAAGATCAAGGCGAAGCCACCCGCTCTCCCATCACTTCAAGCCCGGAGTCGCGCTCCACGGATTCCGTCACCCCATCCGTTCAATCCGCATACTCGGCGTCCAGTTCCTCCTACACTTCGCCATCCGCCGCTCCTCGCAGCAGCTCACCCCAAGCCACGCGCAATGTGCTTTCTTCCGATGTCGAAATCAAAGGCTCGGTCAAGTTCACCAACGACCTTGTCATCGACGGCAAAATCGAAGGTCAAATTTCTTCCGAAGGGAACCTGACCATTGGTGAAAACGCTCGCATCAAGGCGGAGATCAGCACCGCTACGATCATCGTCTACGGCAAGGTGCACGGCAACCTCACCGCCACCGACCGCATCGAGCTGAAGGCGAGTGCCGAAGTCGTTGGCGACATCAAGGCAAAGGTTCTCTCGATCGAAGCCGGCGCCATCTTTGTCGGCAAATCCACGGTCGGTTCTCCCGCCCAAGGAACTGCTCAGGCAGCAACACCGGCCGCTGCTGCAAAGCCCGCCGCTACACCGACCGAGCTTCCAAAACAAGGCACGCTCGCAGGAACCATTTCCTGATTTTGAGCTCCCAACACTCCCGAAACTGAATCCATGGCCGATGAGCCTCTGAGCCATCGCATCCGCATCGAGTGCCCGGAATGCGGAAACTTCCAACTCGAGCCGGCCATGGTGGTTTCGACCCAATGCCGCCACTGCCGGGCAGGCATCGCTGTGGTCGCCGGCAAGTGCATCGAGCGAAAAACCAGCAAGGTGCGCATCGCCAAATCTCCGCCTGAAACCGCGCCCAAGCCCCCAGCGCCTCCACCCACGCCGCCGAGTGAATATCGCCCAAAAGCGACTTTTCGCGAGATTCTCCAACGCCTGCTCGACCCGCCCGCACCTCCACGCCAACTCACCTGTTTCGCGTGCGCTCACCATTTCACCGCCTCGGGCAACGCCCAATCCAGTCAGTGCCCAAAATGCTGCGGCTACCTGAGCCTGCTCGACCACGAAATCAACAGCCTCTGGGAACGCAGCATCAAAACCTGCGGCAACGTGGTCATTCGCAAAAACGGCATCTTCAACGCCGCCAGTCTCACCTGCCATGATCTCACGCTCCTCGGCAGCGTCAATTGCCCGGTGATCTGCACCGGCAACCTGATCATCCGCACACACGCGAAAATCAACTTCCCCGTTCGCTGCCGCAACCTGATGGTGGAAAAAGGCTCCCGCGTGGAATTTCTTGGCTCGGTCCATGCGGAAACCGCCCGCATCCACGGTACCGCACGCGGCCAACTGAACTGCACGGGACCGGTCACTCTCGAAAAACGCTCGCAATTTCACGGACTTGTCCGCACGACTTCGCTCGTCGCGCATCCCGGCGCCAATCACTACGGTACGATCGAAATCATTTCCGCGGACACCACCCCAGCCAAGACCATCTAACAGCTCCGCCACCACCATGAGCTCACTCGATCTCAAACAACAAATCCTCGACCTCAAAAAATCACGCAACGCGGTCATCCTCGCCCACAACTACCAGTCGGCGGAGATTCAGGATGTCGCGGATTATGTCGGCGACTCGCTCGGTCTCGCGTATCACGCCAAAGAAACCAACGCCGATGTGATCGCATTCTGCGGCGTTCATTTCATGGCCGAAACCGCCAAGATCGTGAACCCGGAAAAAATCGTCGTACTCCCCGACAAGGATGCCGGATGCTCGCTCGAACAATCTTGTCCAGCCGATCAACTCGAAGCGTTTCTCAACGCCAACAAGGAAAAGAACTACTATGTCATCGCCTACATCAATTGCTCCG
>CAYQRP010000100.1:0-4815 GCA_964419815.1 uncultured Luteolibacter sp.
TCATTGAGCCGGCGCACGAGGAAATCGCGGCGCTGATGATAACTCTGCCGCATTTCCAACATCGCGGGTGTGCCGTTTTCCAAAGCCTCGATCGCTGCGTTCTGGCTCATGATCGGCGCGCAGAGCATGGCGTATTGGTGGATCTTCATCATCGCCTCGATGATCGGCTGCGGCGCGCAGGCGTAACCCAGACGGAATCCGGTCATCGCAAAGGCCTTGGAAAATCCGTGCAGCAAAATCGTGCGCTCACGCATCCCCGGCAGTGCGGCAATCGAGAGATGCTTTTCATCATCATAGCGCAACTCGCTGTAGATCTCATCGGTCATGACGATCAAGTCATGCTCGATCGCCAGTTTCGCAATCCCCTCCAGGTCCTCGCGCGCGGCGCAGGCACCAGTCGGGTTGGTCGGGAAATTGAGCATGATCACGCGCGTCTTGGGCGTGATCGCCGCCGCCACCGCTTCGGGCTTGAGTGAGAATCCATGCTCCTTGGTCGTGACCACCGGCACCGGCACGGCATGGGCCATGACAATGCTTGGGCTGTACGAGACATAACAGGGTTCGTGATAGATCACCTCGTCGCCGGGGTTGAGCAGAGCGCGCAAAGCGATGTCGATCGCTTCGGAAACACCGACCGTGACAAGGATCTCGCTCGCAGCGTCGTACTCGACGTCAAAAAAGCCGCCGACATATTTTGCGATCGATTTGCGCAGCGAGAGCAGACCGAGGTTGGAGGTGTAGGTGGTCTGACCTTTTTCCAGCGAATAGATCGCCGCCTCGCGAATGTGCCACGGCGTGGCAAAGTCCGGCTCGCCGACGCCAAGGGAAATGACATCGTCGCGCCCTTGCACGAGTTCAAAGAAATCGCGGATCCCGGAGCGCGGGATCGAGGCGATGTTGCGGGCGATTTTCGCTTGGTAGTCCATGGTTCGGCGCGGTGCGCGGTCGCGGAATCTGACCCAGCCACAGCCCCGGCGTCAATGCCCGGAGAAGGAGTCGGCCAATTTTGCCCCTACCCTCAACAACGCGTGAGCATGCCCCGAATCAGCAGTCACATCACATGATCCCGTGAAAACGAGGCGTGACAGCACGATGGCCACGGATCATCGTTTCGCAGCTCAAATACCCTCGATTCATGGAACCGCTTTCCGAAACCAACACCCCATCCGCGTCCCAACTCACCCGCCGCGGTTTCATTGCCCTCGCCGCATCGGCTGCCAGTTGCACCGCCGCGCCGCCGCTCGCGAGCAAACCGACCCCACGCCGAGTGCCGCCGCCCGCATCAACTGAAGCGCGTCAAAATTTCGGACCCGTTCCGCGCAATCCCGACCTGCCGCTCAACTCGCAGTTTAGCCGCAGCGCCGGAGTGACTTTCACCCGCGTGCCGGTGAACGGCAAATACATCGCGCTGACTTTCGATGACGGACCTCACCCGTCCAACACGCCGCGACTGCTCAGCATCCTGCGCGAACGCAATGTGAAGGCGACCTTCTATGTCATCGGCCGCAGCGTGAATCTTTACCCGCAAATTCTTCGCCAGACGGTCGCCGAAGGTCACGAAATCGGCAACCACAGCCAGACCCACCGGCTGCTCAGCAAATTGAGCGACTCCGAGGTGATCAACGAACTCCGCCGCTGCCGCGAATCGGTCCTGCAAGCATCGGGCGCGACCATGCGCACGATGCGACCACCCTATGGCGGACTCCTTCAACGCCAGCGCGAAATGGTCCACGCGGAATTTGGCTACCCGACGATTCTTTGGTCATGCGACCCACTCGATTGGAAACGCCCGGGCGTTGGAGTGGTCAGCTCGCGACTTATCAATGGCGCAAGCGACGGTGGCATCCTGCTCGCCCACGACATCCACGCACCGACGATCGACGCGGTGCCCGCGACTATCGATTCCCTCCTGCGTCGCGGTTTCAAATTTGTGACCGTCTCGCAGCTCATCGCCATGAAAACCGAGGCCCCGGTGGCCCATGTCTCCCCCGCGCCAGCCAACTCCTGACCGCTCCACCCCCGTGAACCACGGCATTCTGAGTCCGCGCGTGGTCGCCCTCCGTGGCCGCATCGACGAACTCATCCGCGGCACACTCCAGCTCGCCGAAAAGCTTCCCACGACCAATGGCGAGCTTTTCCCGCACAGCCGCGATTACGAGTCGGTCGCACCCCACCGCCTGTTGATTGCCGGCATCAGGCCTGGCGATACTTCCCGGTTGCTCAACGCGCTCAAAGCTCAGCCAATCAGCAATGCGGCGAAAGATGATCCGAATGCGATGCATCAAGCAAAGGATCACTTGCGCCATGTGAACTTCATCGAAGCGCACGACAACCACCCGCTCGCTGATTCCACTCACGAGGCCGAATTCATTTTTTTCGCCATACCCGCCGAGGATCCGTCACACGAAGCATCATGGAACCACCTTTCCACATGGCAGGAAAGCGAACTGGAAAAACTGGCGCTCGTCGCTGTGCCCGCAAACGAGACCGGCGATCACTCAGCTTCAAAGTGCGTCGCCACACTCACCAAAATCGCCGAAAAACAACTCGGTCGAGTCCTGCCTGCATTCGACATCAGAAATGGCATCGACGCGCTACGCGATTGCCTCAGCGCCACTTTGCTCACGCCCGAAAAAGGTCGCACGCTGAATGAAGCACTCGCACGCGGAGAAAAATGCCTGCATCGCATCGAAGATCAAATTGAGGAACTCAACCGCAAGATCCGCCAACAGGATCGATTCATGGATGAGGTCGAACGCGACTTCGACTCGATGCGCGCAAGTTTCGCCGCACGGCTTCCCGCCCATATCGAAAAAGTCGTCGATATCTTCAGTCACGAGGCAACGATTGCATCGGCCCGTTTGAAAAAACGCCTCAATCCCATTTCCTCAATCATTCGCCTTTTCACCGGCGGCCGTGTCGGCATTCGCATGCACTCGGTGTTTACCGAACAAATCCGCCAAGCCGTGATGCAAATTGCCGCCACCGACGGCGAAACGATCGCCGCCAGCTGCAAGGAACATCATCAACTCTTGAAACAAAAAACCGCGGAGGAAATCGGCGCGGTAACAAACCTGCTCGATGATGTCGGCGAAACTTTGGCACGCGCGCAGGAACACTTCCTCGAACGCATCGAACACTCGGCCAAACGCGGCGTCGTGAACCTCAGTTTCCGAAATCCTCTCGAAAAAATGCTGCGCCGTCGCAACAACTCGCTCAAGGCATTTGCTGCGGTCGTGCTGACCCTCACCACCATCGGCGCCGGCCTCGGCGCGATGGGCGTTCAATGGGCCGCGATCCTGATTTGCCTGATGGCCCTGCTCTTTCTCGCGGGAGCGCTGTGGGTTGCATGGGCCAGCCGCCAAAGCATCCTCAACGACTTCAACCAACGACTCGGCGAAGCCAGCACTACCTTTGCTGCCAATCTTCATTCGGAATACGAAACCGCCATCGGCACCCTCCTTGCCGAATACGCCGCGACCCTCAAACCGATCCGCGCCCACATCAACCGCGAAAAGGAGGCACTCACTCCGCTCACCCGCCGCTGGCAGGAACTTTACCTCGGCTTCAAAGCCCTCGCCCAAGACCTTTGAGCGCTTGCCTCCCCGCCATTCCCGCGCCTAAGCTCCGCCCGCCCACCGTGCGTTACCACTCGACCAACAACCCGGACCTCAAGGTCGACCTCAAAGAGGCGATCCTTCGCTCGCTGCCCGCCGACAATGGCCTCTACATGCCCGACCAACTGCCCGTCCTCGGTGCTGACTTCTGGTCGCGCTGGCGCTCGATGAGCTTTCAGGAAATCGGCTTCGCGGTCGCCCAAGCTTTCTTCGGCGAAGATGTGCCCGAAGACGCGCTGCGCGAAATCGTCAATGGCACGATCAGCTTCGACGCACCCGTCGTCACCCTCGGCCCCGGCGATCACATCCTCGAGCTCTTCCACGGACCCACCCTCGCCTTCAAAGACTTCGGCGCACGCTTCATGGCCCGCCTCATGGCATGGCTCACCCGCGACGATGCCCGCATGCTCACCGTCCTGGTCGCCACCTCCGGCGATACCGGCGGCGCCGTTGCCTCGGCCTTCCACCATGTCCCCGGCACCCGCGTGGTGATCCTCTACCCGAAGGGCAAGGTCTCCGGCCTTCAGGAAAAACAACTCACCGCGCTTGGTGGCAACATCACCGCCCTCGAAGTCGATGGCAGCTTCGATGATTGCCAGGCCTTGGTGAAATCCGCCTTTCTCGACCGTGAACTTGCCGAGAACCTCAATCTCACCTCGGCCAACTCGATCAACCTCGCACGCCTCGTGCCGCAAAGCTTTTACTACATTCATAGTAGCCGACAGCTGCCCGAGGGCGTAAAGCCGGTCTTTGTCGTTCCTTCGGGAAATTTCGGCAACCTCACTGCCGGACTGCTCGCGATGCAACTCGGCCTCGAGGTCGATCACTTTGTCGCCGCGACCAACCGCAACGATGTGGTGCCCGAGTTCCTGCGCAGCGGCATCTACTCACCGCGCCCGAGTGTGGCGACCATTTCCAACGCGATGGATGTCGGCGCACCCTCGAACTTCGTCCGCATGCAGGCACTCTTCGGCGGCTCATGGGAACACATGAAATCCCGCATCAGCGGCATGTGGTTCGACGACGATCGCACCCGCGCCGCGATCCGCGAAGTGAAGTCGCTCTACGATTACGAAATCGACCCCCACGGCGCGATCGGCTGGCTCGCCGCTCGCGCATGGCGCGCCGAACATCCCTGCAGCGCCACCATCACCCTCGAAACCGCCCACCCGGCCAAGTTCCCCGATGTGATGGAAGC
>CAYQRP010000101.1:0-4783 GCA_964419815.1 uncultured Luteolibacter sp.
AGTGCCGCTTCGTGCTGCAGTTCAAAGGCCGCGAAAACGCGCACAAGGAACTCGGTTTCGTCGTTCTCAACCGCATCATCGAAGACCTTAAGACCATGGCTCAGGTGGATCAGCCGCCGCGCCTCAATGGTCGTGCCGTGGCGATGA
The DNA here is from genome assembly GCA_964419815.1 of uncultured Luteolibacter sp. Lineage (GTDB taxonomy): Bacteria > Verrucomicrobiota > Verrucomicrobiia > Verrucomicrobiales > Akkermansiaceae > Luteolibacter. The sequence goes on from CAYQRP010000101.1 coordinate 148, forward strand.
TCCTTTCACCGCTGCCCGCGCATCAGCGCAAGCGCAAGTTCCACCTTTTCCACGGTGAGCTGATGGAAGAGGACGATCACGACGAGGACGATGCGGTCGACGAAGATTTCGATGACGAGGTGCCCGACGAATCGCCCGAAGGTGAAAGCGCCGGCGAAGAAAAAATCGAGGAGTCGAGCAAGACTGAGTCTTGAGGCTGTTTTTCGCGCGTGTCGCCGATGCTTTATCTTTTCGACATCGATGGCACGCTCGTCGACACCGGTGGTGCCGGCATGGCTGCGTTGAAGCAAGCGACGCAAGAGATTTTCGGCGACGAAGGGCCAGAGCTTGACCTGGCCGGTTCGACCGACCGCGGTATTGTCGGAAACATCCACCGCCACTACGGCGCGGAGTTCACTGACGAGGCCTTTGAAAATTACCTTGAGGTTTATCATGAGCGACTTGCCCACAACCTCGCGCGAGAGGAATTTGACGGACGAGTGATCGATGGCGTAAGCCCATTGCTGCAGCATCTCGCGGCCGACGATGCCGCCACGCTTGGATTGCTAACGGGCAATACGGCGCAGGGTGCGGCCATCAAGGTGCGGCACTTTGGCTTGGCCGATTACTTTGCCTTTGGGGCTTACGGGTGTGATCATGCCGACCGCAATCGACTCGGGCCGATCGCCATGCAGCGCGCGGAGAAACATGCGGGCAAATCTTTCGTTGCGGACCAGACATGGATCATCGGCGATACTCCCAAGGACATTGCCTGTGCCAAAGCCATTGGTGCGCGTTGTCTCGCGGTGGCCACGGGCAGTTTCAGCATCGCGCAACTCGAAAGCTACGGTGCCGATCTGGTCGTTGCATCGCTTGAGGAAGCGATCGGGCGTTTGGGGTGAGGAGTGATTGGTTAATCGTTATTTGTTATTGGAGAGAAAATGAAGAAGCCACCTCTTCGTTCGCCCCAATGACCAATGACTGATGAAATAAACATATCTCTTGCATCATAGCCTGATCCGGTTTTTCCACATTCATGGTGATCGCCTTTCACAAGCCCTATGGCGTGCTGTGCCAATTCACGCCGGATCAGCCGGGACAGCGGACCTTGGCGGATTTCGGTTTTCCTGCAGGCGTCTATCCGGTGGGGCGCCTGGACATGGATTCGGAGGGTTTGATTTTGTTGTCGGATGAGGCGGGGTTCAATCATCGCCTGTTGGATCCGCATGCGGCGCATGGGCGGACCTATTGGGCGCAGGTTGAGGGCGTGCCGAATGATGAAGCTTTGGCGCGTTTGCGGCGTGGGGGAATTGAAATTCAGAATTACCGCACGCGACCCTGTGGCGCGATCTTGCTCGAGCCCGAGCCGCAGGTGGCGGAGCGGAATCCACCGGTACGATTTCGGAAATTGATCCCGACCTCATGGATTGAGCTGCGGTTGACCGAGGGCAAGAACCGTCAGGTGCGGCGCATGACGGCGGCGGTTGGTTATCCGACGCTGCGATTGATTCGGGCGGCGATTGGAAACTTTGAGCTCGGTGCCATGAAACAAGGCGAGTGGCGGGTGCTTGAGAAGGGAGACCTCGAAAAGGTCTGGGCCTAGGAAATTCTCACATCGAGATCGGCAAGTGCCCGTAAAGTGTGAAGCCGGTGGATTCGTCGATTTGGATATCGAGAATTTCGCCAGTGTGGCGGTTGGGGTCGCCTTCGAAGATGACGATTTTGTTGTGCGAGGTGCGGCCCGAAAGACGCTCGGGATTGTTCTTTGAAGGGCCCTCACAAAGAATTTGCTGACGAGTGCCGACGAGCGCCGCGTTTTTTTCGATCGCGATTCGGTTCACGACTTCGAGCAAGCGTTGGTTGCGTGATTCCTTTTCCTCTTCGGAAAGTTGTCCGTCCATTTCGGCGGCGGGCGTGTTGCGGCGTTTCGAGTAGCGAAAGACGAAGGCGTTGTCGAACTGGAGGCGTTCTACGGTGTCCATCGTAGATTGGAAATCCTCCTCGGTTTCCCCGGGGAATCCGACGATGATGTCGGTGGTGATCGCGATGCCCGGTCTGGCAGCCTTCATTTTTTCGCAGATCTCGACAAACTTCGCGTTTTTGTAGGGTCGGCGCATTTCCTTGAGGATGCGGTCCGAGCCGCTTTGCATCGGAAAGTGAATGTGCGAGCAGAGCTTGGGCAGGTAGGTGAAGGCGGCGACGAGGTCGTCGCGATAGCCGATCGGGTGGGGTGAGGTGAAACGGATGCGCTCGATGCCTTCGACTTCATGCACCGCTTCAAGCAACTGCACGAAGGGCGACTTGCCGCCGATGATCGGAAATTCGGTGCGGCCGTAGAGGTTGACGATTTGGCCGAGCAGGGTCACTTCCTTCACCCCTTGCGCGGCGAGGTGGCGGACTTCGCCGACGATTTCGTCGATCGGCCTGCCGCGTTCGCGGCCGCGGGTGTCGGGCACGATGCAGAACGAGCAGCGCATGTTGCAGCCCTGCATGATCGAGACAAATGCCGAGGCTTCGCGGGCCTTCGGGATGTGGTCGCGAATGGTGTTTTGCGAACCTTCCTCAGCCTCGATGTCGCAGACCGTTTCACCGCGCAGCGAGAGGGAAGGATCATCCATGCGGGCTTCGAGGCGGCGTTTGAGGATGCCGTCCACATAGTCGAAAACCTTGTGATATTTTTGCGTGCCAGCGACCACATCGAGGCTGGGCACAGCTTTGAAAAGTTCTTCACCGCGTGACTGCGCCATGCAGCCCATAAAGCCATAAACCACATGCCTGCGATCACGGCCGGCATGCATCATCGATCCCATTTTCCCAAGTGCTTTCTGCTCGGCCTGATCGCGCACCGAACAGGTATTGATCAGCACCGCGTCGGCATCCTTTTCGGTCGGTGTGACCGTGTAGCCCCCTTCGACGAACATCCGCGCGACCTGTTCGGAGTCGCGCTCGTTCATCTGGCATCCGTAGGTCTTGATGTAAACCTTGGGCATGGGAGAAGAGTTTGAAGTTTCAAGTGTTCAGTTTCAAGCGAGAGACGGAAGACTTGGAGACAGAAGAAGGAAGAAAAGATTCGGTTTACTCTTGGCAGGGACCTTTTTTCGAAAGGTCCATTGTGCTTGATTGGAGCAAATGCGTAGATATCTCAAGCGAGGACAAGCCTTGAGTCGGAGTTAAGTTTTTCACTGAGCTCGGTCCAGCCGTTGGGGACTTGGAGGTTGAAGCAACGGAGGTAGAGCGTGAGCAGTTTCGGGTCGTAAATTTCAATGAGGCGATCGATCGTCGAGTTGAGGCGCTCGGCATCGAGTTGTTGCGGAAGCTCGCCGACAACGGATCCTTTGCCATCGTGCGGGATGCCCATGCCGTCGCAGAACATCGCGAGCAGCGATTGTTGGCCCGCCATCAGGTAGGCTTGCATGAGGTGCTCGCCGATCGTGTTGCAGGCGCTGATCTTGAGGGTTTTGTGGATCCACGCGTATTGCTCGGTCATCGGTTTTTTCTCGATGAAGACCGGGCGCAGCTTGCGCTTTTCGGCGAGCGAAGCGACGGCGGATTTGTACACATTGCGGTCGTTCGAGCGGAACCAATCGAGCATTTGGTTGACGACGGACGGATCGACGGCGGAGTAGATTTCGTAGGCTTTCACGGTGGGAAAATGGGGTGGGCGTCAGTCAAGGCTCGGAAGCGCGTCGATGCAAGGCCGGAGAACGAGGAATTTGGCCTTTCAGCTTTGGATTTTGTGCATCGAGCGGTTGTGCGCCCGCGAGAGAAAGAGCAGCGCGCTGACGGCGCCCACGCCGCAGAGAAACATGTCCCACTGGGTGTCCCAGCCATCGCCTTGTGTGCCGAGAAACGACTCGGCCGCCTCTTCGGAGATCAATGCCGCGGCCCATTCGATGAGTTCGTAAAACGCGCTGAAGCCAAGGCAAAATGAGATCACACAAAATGCCAACCAGCCCTTGCGTGCAAACACTCCGTTGCGCAGAAAAATTTCGCGCAGTAGAATGGCAGGGACGAACCCCTGCATGAGGTGGCCGAGTCGGTCGTAATGGTTGCGTTCAAAATTAAAGCCATTGCTAAACCAATCGCCGATCGGCACGCGCGCGTAGGTGTAGTGGCCGCCGACGATCAGCACCAGCATGTGAAAGGCGATGAGCCAGAGTGCGAGATTGGAAAAACGCCAACCTTTTACCTGCGCGATGAACAAGGCGGCAAAACCGATGAGCACCGGCGCGACTTCAAGCCACCAGGTCAGGCGATCGAAGGGCTCCATCGCCGACCAGACGAATGCCGGCAGGATGCCGCAGAGAAGTGAAAAATTCGGATGGGTTTTCAAAATTTTCAGTTGGGTTTGCCAGGACATCAACGCAGTCCGAGCACTTTTGGTGAGCTGGCGTTTCCGAAACGATCAAGCGCGGTGATGGCGATGGCGTCGGCGCGTGGCACCGAGGTTTGGCCGGATCCGGCGCTGGTAATTTTTGCCGTGCGCCAGTTGCCGTCGACGCGGGTTTGGATGGCGATCTTGGCATTGCCCTTGTTTGCGATCCAGCGCACCAGCGTGGCATTTCCGTTGGCCTGCGCGCTCACACCGGGGGCTTCGGGTGTGTTGTTGTTGATCCATGGCATGGCTGGCACGGCGGCCGCTTGCGTGTAGCTGCCT
>CAYQRP010000102.1:0-4749 GCA_964419815.1 uncultured Luteolibacter sp.
TTTTGCAAACTTGGATCGAGCCTTTTGTCCAGCGGTGTTGCTGGCTTTTGAAGCCGTCCATGTCGATGGGCAGCTCGGCGGGTGTTTCGACGTCGTTGAGGAAGATGAAACGCCAGCCCTTGAGTTGGGCGCGGTAGCTGAGATCCATGTCCTCGGTGAGCGTGTCATGTTCCCAACCGCCTGCGTCGGTGATGCACGACTTGCGCCAGATGCCGCCGGTGCCGTTGAAGGTAAAGAATCGGCCCGAACGGTTGCGAGCGGTTTGCTCCAGCTCCATGTGACCATCGAGAAACATCGCTTGGATGCGGGTGAGCACATTGAAGCTGCGGTTCAGGTGACCCCAGCGGGTTTGGATCAGGCCGATTTTTTCGTCGCTGAAAAAGTGGATCGTCTTTTGCAGCAGGTCGGGGTTCGGGACGAAGTCGGCGTCGAGGATGAGCAGGAACTCGCCCTTGGCCGTGCGCGTGCCGTTTTCGAGGGCGCCTGCCTTGAATCCGGTGCGATCGCTGCGGTGAATGTGATCGGCGTCGAAGCCAAGCGCCTTGAGGCGCGCGATGCCGTCGCGGCAGATGTCGACCGTTTCGTCGGTCGAGTCGTCGAGAAGCTGGATCTGCAGTTTTTCCTGCGGGTAATCGAGCTTGGCGACCGCATTGAGCAGGCGATCGACCACATGCATTTCATTGAAGACCGGAAGTTGGACGGTGACGACCGGAAGTTCTTTGAAAAACGATTGAGGCTGCGGGTGTTTGCGCGCGTGCTTCAGGTACAGGAACACGATCCCGAGGCGGTGGGAGCCGAAGCCGGCAAGTCCGATGAGGACGAGGATGTATGCGGCGTACCAAAAGGGTGAGGACCAGTCCATGAGGGAGAAAAATCAGGTTGGGGGCGGCGGATTGCGATTGTTTCAAGAAACTTGAATATCAATCGTATGCCGCGCCAGTGAAGCAGTCGGGCGGGGGGGAGTCAAGCGTCGGGGGATATGCCTGCCCCCCGTGACCGCGTGATGTTTCGCTCGTGAGGCCTCGGGATGGGGCTTTGCGCGGGTTTATTCGCGGCGGTTGAGCGCCATCATGAGGAAGTAAAGCAATTGGGCGACCGATCCCACGGCGGCGGCGACATAGGTCATCGCGGCCCAGAAGAGCGCGTTTTTGGCGCGCTCGTGCTCGATGCTGGCGGAGATGCCGCTGCGTTCCATCCAAGCGAGGGCGCGGTTGCTGGCATCGAATTCGACCGGCAGGGTCACGATCGAGAAGAGCGTGGTAACGGCAAATAGCGCGACCCAGGTCCAGAGGATGGTGGGGTTGCTCATGAGGCTGACCCCGACAAGGCCGGCGATCATGATGAAATTGAGGATTTTCGTCGAAAGTTGGACGGCGGGGACCATTTTCGAGCGAAAAGTGAGCCAGTGGTAGGCTTGCTGGTGCTGGATGGCGTGGCCGCACTCATGAGCGGCGACGGCGGCGGCAGCGATCGAGTTCACATGGTAGACCGGTTCGCTGAGGTTCACCGTTTTTTTGATCGGGTCGTAGTGGTCGGTGAGTTGGCCATCGACGCTGATCACGCGGACGTCGGTGATGCCGTTTTGGCGCAGCATCAATTCGGCGACCTCGGCACCGGTCATGCTGATGGGAATCTGCGAGTACTCATTGAAGCGGCGTTTGAGCATGCTGCTGATCAGCAGGCTGGCGACCATGGTCACGCCGATGATGAGCAAGTAAAGGGGCGAGAAGCCGCCGATGCTCGGGGCCAGTTGGGAGAGAAAGGTCGTTTCAAAAATCATGGTGTGTGTTTAGCAGATGATTGCCGCTCTGTAAACGTATCCGTTGCGAAAATTGGTTCAAAATATTTTCATCGGAATTTGAATTGGTGACATTAGCTTGAGTCATCCGCACCCGCCATGAGAGTCGTTTTTCGAGTCAATTTCCACACGGAGCCAGGTCAGTCGCTTTGGCTGAGGTACGCCATTGTCCTCGGTTCTGGGGCGGCAAAGGTCGAGCAGGTGGTGCCGATGCGTTGGCTGAACGGTTCGCAGTGGGAAATCGGCGTCGATTTGGAGGGCTCCGGTGCGTTGCGGGTGGAGTATGCTTACCAGCTGAGGCAGGAGGGAAATGGGGTTGAGCTTGATGAATGGAATGGGCCGCGGGTGCTGGAGCTTGATTTTGCCAAGCATGATCTTGTGTTGCGCCGCGACACCTGGTGTTCGGCGGGCACGGTGGATCACGCGTTTGAGACCAAAGGTTTTGATGCGATTTTGCCCAAGCGCGGACCCTTTGCCAAAGCGCTCGTGCCGAAGGGAGCGAATCATGGATTTTGTTTGCGGATGGCGGCTGTGCCTGAGGGCATGGTGCCGTGCGTTCTGGGCGGAGTGCGTGAGATTGGCGATTGGGACTGGACCAAAGCGGTGCCGATGACGGAAGTCGCGGCGAATCGCTGGGAGGCGAATTTCTATCTGCCGAGCGATTGGCGCATCGAGTACAAGTACGGGCTTTGTGATGTGAAGTCGGGTCGGGTCGTTTCCTTGGAGGTCGGCGAAAACCGTTCGCTCGAGCCGAGGGCGTTGGCGCAAAATCAGTGGACGGCCGTAAGCGACGAAGGTTATCGCCGTGATGGGGCAGGCCTCTACCGTGGGGCGGGCGTTGCGATTCCGGTGTTTTCCTTGCGCAGTGAAAACAGTCTTGGTGTCGGTGAATTTGCCGACCTCAAACCGCTGGCTGATTGGGCCGCGCAAACGGGACTCAAGCTCATTCAGATTTTGCCGATCAACGATACCACCTCGTCGCATGATTGGACCGACTCGTATCCGTATTCGGCGATCAGCGTGGATGCCTTGCACCCGATTTATCTGCGTCTCGATGACCTTGGTCATGCGATGCCCGCAGATTTTGCAAAGGAGCTCAAAGAAGCGCGCGCAAAACTGAATGCGCTGTCGCAGGTTGACTACGAAGGCGTGATGGCGGTCAAGTCGCGCTTGCTCAAGCGGGTTTTTGAAAAACACGCCAAGACGATCACTGTGTCGGCGGGTTTCAAAAATTTCCTCAAGGAAAACCGCCACTGGGTGCTTCCTTACGCTGTTTTTTGCGTCAAGCGCGACCATTTCGGTACCGCGGACTTTTCGCGATGGGGCGAGTGGTCGGTGTATGACGCCAAAAAAGTCGATGCCCATTGCGTCGAGTCGCACGCCGAGTGGTCGCAGGTTTCCTATCACATCTGGCTGCAGTACGAGCTTGATCGCCAGCTATCGGATGCGGTTGCGCATTTGCATGCGAAAGGGATCGTGCTGAAGGGTGACTTGCCGATCGGCATTGATCGACAGTCGGTGGACGCGTGGTCCGCGCCGCACCTTTTCAAAATGGACGCGCAGGCGGGGGCTCCGCCGGACGCTTTTGCGATCAAGGGACAGAACTGGGGATTTCCGACTTACAATTGGGAGGTCATGCGCCGCGACGGCTACGCGTGGTGGCGTTCGCGATTCGAACGCTTGAGCCGGTATTTTGATGCGTACCGCATTGACCACATTCTTGGTTTTTTCCGCATCTGGCAAATTCCCTACGAGCAGGTGGAAGGCATCATGGGATGGTTTGATCCAGCGATGCCGGTGCACGTCGATGAGATCCGCTGGCGCGGGATCGCGTTCGATTACGAGCGATATTGCAGGCCTTACATTCGCGAGCATTTCCTGTGGGAAAAATTCGGCGATCAGGTAGGTGCGGCCAAAGAAGCTTACCTCGACGATTGCGGATACGGGGTCTACCGCCTCAAGGATCATGTCTCGACTCAGCGCAAGATCGTCGATCATTTTGCGGCGATCAAGGATGGTGACGAGGGAGCAAGGCAGCGGTTGCGCCAAGGCCTGATGGATTGCGTGAGCGAAGTGCTCTTGCTTGAGGTGCCCGGTTCGCATGGCACGCAGTTTCATCCGCGTTGCTCGATGCAGATGACGCGTTCCTATCAGGAGCTTGACGCTGACGCCAAGCGGCGGATCGAGGACCTGTATGTGGATTATTTTTACCGCCGTCAGGAAGGTTTCTGGCAGGCGCGGGGTTACGAAAAACTTCCGGCGATGAGAAAGGCCAGCCGCATGTTGTTGTGCGGTGAGGATTTGGGAATGGTGCCCGCCTGTGTGCCTGGGGTCATGAGGGAACTCGGCATCCTATCCTTGGAGATCCAACGCATGCCGAGGTCGTCCGACGTCGAATTCTCCCACCCTGCCTGGGCTCCGTATCTAAGTGTGGTGAGCCCGTCGACTCACGACATGCCGACGCTGCGCGGATGGTGGCGTGAGAATTCCCATGTCAGCGGTCAGTTTGCTTGGAAAATGCTTGGTGTGGCATTCCCGCCAATGGATCTTCCGGGCGATTTGGCGGCGCGGATCATCGATCAGCATCTTCATTCCCCTGGGATGTGGGCGATTTTTCCGCTGCAGGACCTGCTGGGCATGGACGAGCAACTGCGCAATGCTGACATCGACATCGAGCGCATCAATGTGCCGGCGATCATGCCGTATTACTGGAGGTATCGGATGCATCTCGGTCTCGAAGGCCTGGCGAAAGCTGGGGACTTCAACAAGAGGCTGCGGGAAATGGTCGAAAATTCCGGCCGCTGAGTGGGCGGAAAATTTCATTGAGGGATGCCTTGACCATTTGGGCGTGGGGAAAATAGGGTTCGCGCGGTTTTAGCCGATCACCTTTTTTCCACACGACCGCCGATGAACATTCACGAATACCAAGCCAAGGAGCTTTTTGACCGATT
>CAYQRP010000103.1:0-4747 GCA_964419815.1 uncultured Luteolibacter sp.
TCAGTTGACACGAAACGAAATTTTTGAACTTTTGGAAGCGTCATGAAACCCATCCTGTCCCTTGCGAGCCTGTTGATGGTCTCTTGCCTATCGCTCCAAGCGCTCGCCGAGTCGTCGCAAGAGCAAGTCACCGCCGCCGCGGTTCATACGGTCCGTGCCGGCGACTGTTTCGACAAAATTGCCCGAGCCCAGGGCTGCAGCATCGCCGAGCTGGCCGCAGCGAATGGCTTGCCAACCGACGCGATCCTCCAACTCGGGCAGCAACTCAAACTTCCCACGCCTCCCTCCGCGGCTCATGCCGAGAGTGTTGCCGCAGCCGACTTGGAAACCGCCACTCCCACTCTCGCCGCCGAACCCTCCCACACGATTCAGCCTGGCGACACCTTTACAAAAATCGCCAAGCAGTACGAAGTTTCGGTTGATTCGCTGATCAGCGCCAACCCGACGGTCAAGCCGACCGCCTTGCGTCCGGGTCAAAAAATTCTTCTGCCCCTATCGGACAAAAGCTCAACTCAAGAGACTCCCAAAGAGTCACCTGATACATCAACCAAAGCCGAAGCAGAAAAAGGTGACCCGCAAAGTTCCCCCATCATCGTCGACGAATCTTTCGGTGATGGCGTCGACACCAACCCGGTTTTATTTCAAGCCACAGCACGCACGATCGCAACGGATCGCGAGATGACCTACGGCGAGCTTGCGGCACTTTACGGCACCGAGACCGATCGGCTCAACTCGCTCAACGGCCTCGACCTGCAACCCGGCACCTTGGTGGTCAAGGGTGCCGATCTTTTGGTGCCCGTGAGCATGTCTCGCTGACCCCTCGAGCCGCGCCATTCAAGCGAATCCGGCTTGCCGCACTAGGCCCACAGCAGTAGGCTCCGGTGAAATGCTGGTTCGGATTTTCACCCATGGCTTGGCTCATGCCGTCTGCTGCTTAGTGCTTTTAAGCAGCGTCCAAATGACGTCCGCGCAAATCCCCCCGCCCGCCACGGGCGAATCCGCCCAGTTTGATCCCTCGGACGCTTATTTCCAATCCTATCTGTCGATTCGATCCTCCGAAGAACTCGAATCGCAGGGGGATTTTGCCGGAGCCATGGAAAAGCTCCAACGCGCCCAACAGCTCTTGGGCACCATTGAAAAGTTTTACCCGGAGTGGAAAGCGGAAATGGTCGGCATCCGCAGTGAAAAAACCGACGAGGCCATTTCGCGTGTCGGCCAAAAAGCCCAAGCACAGCTCGAGCGCAACCGCAATGCAGTTGCCGAACTGGAGGGGGGCGTGAAACAGGCCGTCGAAGCTCCCGACGACATCGATAAGAAAACTGCAGCCACATCGGTTGCCGAAAATGATCCTGCCACCACGCAACGGCTCGCCGCGGCCGAAGCAGAGGTCCGCCGTCTGCGTGAGCTCGCATCCAAAGCGCCAGAGGACGCCTCTCGCGAAAAATCACGAGCCGATGACATACGCCGGCAAAGCGACACTCTCAGGGCGGAGCTGCGCAACGCAGAGGCGAATCTGCAATCCATGCGCGCCCGTCTCGCTGCCGCACCGATCGAGAGCGAAGTGAAATCCCTCAACCAGCGCATCGATTCACTCGAACAAGAACGCCAGGCGATGGCCATGGCCCTCACGCAGTCGCGCGGAAGTCATACCGAGGCGCTGAGTCGCATCGCCACACTCGAAGCCGACTTCAAGGTGCTGCAGCAAAAACGCAGCGATCTTGAACGCGACCTGAAAACCGAACGCGAAATCGCCAATTCGGTTGTCGCCGGGCAACGCAAACAACTCGACCTGCTCGAAAAACAACTCGAACAAAAAAATACGGAGCTCGCCGGAGCCAACGAAAAAATTGCCACCCTCTCCAAAGAGCTCGAGGAAAGCCGAATGGCATTTTCCCAATTGCGTGACGAGCACGACACCCTGATCCAAGAACGCGACCAGATGTCGGCCCTTCTCAAGCTCAATGAATCCGGCCGCATCCAGGATCTGATCGAGCAAAACATGTCGCTTGCCAAAAACCTGCGCGAAGCCAACGAGAAGGTGGAAAGCCTCAGCCGCGAAAACAACGCGGACAAGGATGCTTACACCGACGCCCTCCGCGACCTCGCAATCGCCAAAACCCAAATCAACAATCTGCAACAGGAAAAACGCGATCAGGCAAAACGCCTCGAGGAATTGGAGCAACGCCTGAAATCCGAGCAAGCCGCACTCGCAACAGGCGAATCAAATGCCGACCCAGCCGAAGCGGAACTGCTGCGCGAAATCATCAAACGCCAACTGCGCACGCAGGAAAGACGCCGCCAGGCCCGCGAACTGCTCGTCGATGCCGCCCGCGAACTGGGCAATGGCGACGAACGCATTTCTCAGGCACTGGAAATTTTCGACTCCGGCGAAATCGCCCTCTCACCCGAGGAACAAAAACTCATCGCCGACCGTCAAGTGGACGGCGAATTCATTTCACCCTTCGCACGCGACCGGGCCAGCGTCGGCGCTGCCACCAACGAGCTGAACCGCAACATTTCGGTCTTCGAACGCACGGCGGAAAAATCCTTCCTCGCCGGCCGCCTTCTGCCGACCCGCGAACTCTATGAAATGATCATCGAGCAACACCCGGGACACACTCCCTCACTTTGCAAGCTCGGTGTGGTTCATCTGAAGCTGGATGACCCCATGTCTGCCATCGATGTCTTCCGTCGCGCGGTGGAGCTTGAGGAAACCAACGCCTATGCCCACCGCATGCTCGGATTTTCATTGATGCGCATCGGCGACATTCCCGCAGCCGACAGCTCCATCGCCAAATCCGTCGAACTCGCTCCCAACGATGCCAAAAGCCAGCTCCTGCTGGCGACCCTGCGCTATCGTCTCGGACGCCTCGGCGAAGCGGAATCCCACTTCAAAGCCGCGATCAACGCCGACCCAATGCCGAGCGAACCCTATTACAATCTCGCGCTTCTCTGCTCGCGCGACCGACGCTTCGAAGACGCGAAAAATTACTACCAACAGGCACTCGAACGCGGCGCTCAGCCGGATCCCAAACTCGAGGAAAGCATCAGACAACAATGATTTCCCGATATCATATCCTTGCGAGCGTGATGCTCGTCGCGGCCTCCTGCTCGAATGACAAGAAGACCGCAGAATCCGCGCCCACCTTCAAACCGTTCAGTCAGCGGCTCAACGAAAAGAGCGGTTACACTCAGGACTCCGAAGGCAATTGGAAGGCCGAGGGAAACAAACGCAGTTCGTTTGAAAGTCAGGGAGCATCTCCATACTTTCAGGGTGATTATCGCAAAAAAACCTACAAAACGGGCGAGTACGCCAAAAAGTCTTGGTGGGGCAACAAGGACTACGGACGCAAAAGCTACGAGGGCAACACGGACGGCAGTCGCTTTATGACGCCCTCTTCACTCGACGGCCAAAGCGCCCGCGAAGCCAATACGGCAGCCGATCTGCCAGGGGCCTACAAAACGAAAAACTTCGCCACCAACGAAGCAAAAGAAGCGGGAAAGAGAAATGTTTCAAAACCCAACGATGCCGAAACCGACTCGCGCCGCCGGGTGTTTCAGCAACCGGATATCATTGACTGGCGAGAACAACGCTCACTCAGCCTCGAACAGTCCAAAGGCCTCCTCGGACGTTGATCTTCGCCTATGCTCCCTTTTCGACAGCCTGCTCGAGTGCGTCCAAGAGAATTTTTTTGAGGGTCTCCCAGCGCAGCGGTTTGCCCTCAAGAAAGAAATTCTGCGAAACCTCCAGGCGGATCTGCGCGTAACAAGCAGAATCGAACTCGCGCGCCAATGCCATCGCAAAAGCACCGGTATCCGCACCGCGAACGCAACGCGCATCGACATCACCATCTCTCAGTCTTGAGGCCCATTCGCCCGCAAGCGACTCACCGAGCAAGGATTTTTCCGGCGTGACGAGACTCACTCTTCCGCCATGGTCCGGATCCGTGTGCACCATCACATGAACCACTTTTTCGTAACGTCGCAAATCTTCCGCAATCCGATGACGCACTTGCTGTCGAAAAACTCTCTCGTGCCTGTCGACAATCTTCAATCGCATGCTCTCGGAAATTTTTTCCGAATATCGACTCCATCTTTCATCGCCGTCCTTTTCCAAATTGATCAACAGGCGAGTCACATCGCCATGCACCAGCGGTGTGCGAAATCTCATGGCAAAGGCCTGACTCAAATTCAATGCGCCCGGCTCCCAGCCTTCCTTTGAGGTCAGGGCTTCCTCGCTGCCCTGAAAATATTCGCGGTAAGCCTCGGGCACCGTGCAGGTTGCATGCTCACAGCTGAAAAGAAAGGCGATCATCGGCAAACAGAGGGCTATCGTCGGCATCCATACACGCCCATTTCTTGGATGGCAATCCCCCATCGCGGCCATGAGCCGCATTCCAAGGTGGCGACGGATTTTTCTCGTCCTTCCGCCCCCGTCTCGCTCACCCTCCCCCCGCAATGCTCAAAGCTGGAATCGTAGGACTGCCAAATGTCGGGAAATCAACCCTTTTCAACGCCGTCACCCGCACCCGCAAGGCGGAGGCGGCCAACTACCCTTTCTGCACGATCGACCCGAACGTCGGCATCGTGACCGTGCCCGATCCACGCCTTGCCGTGCTGTCGAAAATCTCCGGATCTCAAAAACTGGTCCCCACCGCCATCGAATTCGTCGACATCGCGGGACTCGTCAAAGGTGCCTCGGAAGGTGCCGGACTCGGCAACCAGTTCCTTGCCAACATCCGCGAAA
>CAYQRP010000104.1:0-4722 GCA_964419815.1 uncultured Luteolibacter sp.
GTATCCGGATACCGCAGCGCGACTGCTCCGGGTTCTCACCGGATTCCATGTCGCCCATGTGGTTAGTCGCCGTGAGACTGAAAGCCGCGCATGACCCTATCAAGGAAAAACCCCGTCAATTCTCCGCGCGGTACCGCCATTCGGCGGGCTTGCTTTGACCGATGCTTCGACTAGAATCCGACATCACCCATGAAGCGTGCCATACCATATGCTGCAGGATTTTTGCTCACCGCGACGCTGGCTCACGGCCAAACGGCAAAGGTCGCCGCAGATCCGGTGAAACAAATGGATTTTCTCGAAATCCTCGCCAAGGGCGGACTCATGATGTTTCCGCTCGGCTTGTTGTCGGTGATCACGGTCATTCTCATTCTCCTCTACTTTCTTTCAATTCGCCGAAATGCGATTGTCAGCGACCGCTTCATGTCCTCGGTCGAATCGCTGATCGCCAAGCGCGATTTCAGCGGCCTCGTGAGTCAAAGCCATCGCCGCAACGAATGCATGGCACGCATCGTGCAAAACACACTCGAGTTCATGCAGGGCAATCCTAACATGCCATTTGAAAATGTGCGCGAAGTCGCGCAAACCGAAGGCTCGCGCCAAGCCGGATTGCTCACCTCGCGCATCACTTATTTGTCTGACATCGGTGCGATCGCTCCGATGGTCGGGCTTCTTGGAACTGTGATCGGCATGATCAAGGCCTTCATTGAAATCTCGACCGGCGGCGTGCAAGGCGTCAGGGAAATGGGCTTGGCTGCGGGTGTTTCCGAAGCGCTCATCGCAACCGCAGGCGGCCTCGGGATCAGCCTCGTAGCGCTGGCATTTTATTCGCTCTTTCGCGGCCGCGTAAACACCTGCATTGCGGAACTTGAATCGGCAGCGACACACTTTGTGGCCTTGCTTCATGCCCAATGCGAGGAAGAGAAAAACGGCGGGCTTGCCGTTTCCACCAAACGCCGTGACCTGCAAGGCATCTAATCCACCGCGCGGATGAAATTTTCCAACCGTCAGCCGCCGCCGATCGCCATGCAACTGGCGCCTATGATCGACATCCTCTTGCTGTTGTTGAGCTTCTTCATCATCGGCTGGCAGTTCGGCCGCTCCGAAACCGAACTGAACGTCTCGGTGCCAACCGCGCAAGAGGGCGCGGAGTCCGATCGTCAGCGTGGCGAGATCATCATCAATGTGCTGCCCGACCGCGTGATCCGAGTTGAAGGATCCGACATGGATCTTCCCAAGTTGCATGAAAAACTTTCGGCAATTGCCAAGCAGTTCGAAAATCAACCGGTGAGGATACGCGGTGACGGCAAGGTCGATTATCAACGCATTGTCGAAGTGATTGATACCTGCCAGAAAGCCGGCATCTGGAACATTTCCTTTGCGACCCAGGCACCTGCCATCAAGCAATGACCGCACAAAATAACGCCATTTCCATGATTGCCCGCCTCATGGCGTTCGCGCTCGTGATCAACGCCGCGGCGATTGCCCAAGTGCCCCGCGCGCAAAGCGTCGACCCCATGCTCGCCGGCGATTCCTCCAACGATTTGTTTCTTCGCGGAAAAAACATTTACGATTCGGCACAAGCTGCGACCGATCTGGCCAACCGCACGGAGTACTATCGGCGCGCGGCGATGATCTTCAGCGATTACCTCAACCTTTTTTCCGACAATCCCAGAGCCGAGCAAGCGTGGTGGTATCTCGGCAACAGCCACTACCAGTCGGGCATGATCGATGACGCGCGGCGATGCTTCAGCACGCTGATCAACCGCTACGGTCGTGGCAAATGGGTCGCGGCCGCGGCCTACACGCTGGCGGCGGATCATTACAACCGTGGCGAATATGCCTTTGCCGCGCCGATGTTTGAACGTTACGCGGCCAACACGGAAAAACCAGAGGAGCGTGCACGCGGAAATTATCTTGCGGGAAATAGTTATCGAATGCTGGGCCGCAACCGTGAAGCCATCGGCTCGCTGCGCAGGGTCATCGAAGATCCTGCCGGCAGCCACTTTGCGCCGCAGGCAAAAACCGCGCTTGGCCAACTTCATGCCGCCGATGGAAAATTTCAGGAAGCTCTCGCCCTTTTCGAAGAAGTGCTCGCCACCGACGCAACACCAAAAGTTCGCGGCGAGGCCGCACTCGGCGCCGCGCTTGCCGCCGCCAAACTCGGCCGCTCTGCCGACTCCGACCGCCATCTTTTTCTCATCCTGAAATCTTCCGGCATGGAGGACTTCCGCGCCGAAGCTCAAACCGTGCTCATGAGCAACGCCTTTGAGCGCAAGGACTATCGTGAGGTCGTGCGAATTTATCGCAGCAGCGAGTCGAAAGCCAGCGGTGAAAAAGAAGGCACACGGCTGATGATTGCCGCCCGCGCCCATCTGCGCATGAAGTCCTATGCCGAAGCCTTGCCGCTCTTTCGCGAAGTGGAGCGCATTGCCAAAGCCGACAGCGAACTGGCATTTGACGCCGCCTATCACCGCCTCTTGTGCTTTTTCCAAGTCGAGGGACAATTCGTGACGGAACAGGTCGACGCATTCCTTCAGTTGTACAAAAAATCCCGGCCCAAGGACGCGCGCATCCACACTGCGATGATGATGAAGGCCGAGGCGCTGTTCTCGAAAAAGGACGCCGCCAATGCGGCCAAAATCTATTCGCAGGTCGATTCATCACTACTCAGCGCGAAAAACCTGCCAGGATTTCTTTATCAGCGCGCATGGTGCCTCGCCGAAGCCGGCGACCACTCGGGTGCCGTCCGCTCGTTCGACGAATTCATCACGCGCTTCCCGAAAGACTCGCGCGTCGCATCGGCGATCGCCAAACGCGCATGGGCCCATGCGGAACTTTCCGAGCCGCGCAAGGCGCTCGCCGATTACGACCAACTCATCGCCAATTCCGCGACACCGAAAGAACTTGTGTCACTCGCCTGGCTCGAATCGGCACGCCTGAGCCGCAAGGAAAACAACATGGCGGAAATGATGAGCCGCTATCAGGGGCTTTTGCAAAATGTCGGCGACCTCAGCGCCAACCTGCGTGCGGAAGCGAACTACTGGATCGGTTGGGGACTCGTGAAGAGCAACAAAGCGAGCGAGTCGGTCAAGCATCTCGAAACCGCCCGCAGCCTGCGCCCCAACGCCTACGCCAAACATGCCGGCATCCTCCTCGTTCTCGGATATTTCGCCGCACAGGACGCACCGAAGCTCACCACCGAAATTCAGCTCGCGATCAAAAATGATTTTGCCTCCGACATTCCGGTGCAAGCGCTCCAATGGTGCGGCATCCAAGCCTACAACTCCGGCGACTTCAAACTCGCGGCCCAGTGCCTCTCGCTCATCGCATCGCCCGATGATCCGCGCTCGTCGCCGAAAGAAGTCTGGCGCTACCTCGCCAAGGCAAGGCTCGAAACCAAAAATCCCGAAGGCGCGCTGACCGCCGCAGACAACGCTCTCGCAATCGAGGACAACCCGACATGGAAGGCCGATTCCCTGCTCGACCGTGGCCGCGCGCTTTTCCTGCTCAATCGTCCCTCCGAAGCTCGCAGCGCCTCCGACCAAGCGATGAAACTCCAGCCACAGGGCCGCACCAGCGCAGGTCTGCGCATTCTGCGCGGCGATCTTGAAATGAAGGCCAAAGCCCCGCGTAAGGCCGCGGCCGAATACCTGATCGTCGTCAACTTCCACGAAGACCGCGAGCTCAAGCCAAAGGCTCTCGACGGACTCATCAAGGCCCTCGCCCAACAGGGCGACAAGGCACAGGCGGAAAAATACCGCAGTCAGCTGCAATCGGAGTTTCCAGATTGGAAATCGCCCTGAAGCATCCCACCCTGCGCGCGCCGTGAATTTCGATCCGCCTCGCGCGATCGACTTGACTTGAAATTCGGACCCGAACCGCCCATCATCTCCCTCCCATGACCCCACCCGCCGTCACACCCGCTGCCACCAAATCCAGTCGGCGCGAATCCGCCAGCACCTGGTCGCCGCAACAATCGGCAGAACTCTATGGCATCGACTCATGGGGACACGGATTTTTTGGCGTGAATCGCAAGGGCCATGTGACGGTCAAGCTCGAGGACGATCAGGCCTGCAAGGAAGTTTCGCTGCACGACATCATCGAGGGCCTTCACGATCGCGGCACGCGCGTGCCGGTATTGCTGCGCTTTCGCGACCTGCTGCACTCGCGCATCACCGAGATCAACGAATCCTTTCGCAAGGCGATCAAGGACAGCGGCTACCGCGGCGAATATCGCGGCGTTTATCCGATCAAGGTCAACCAACAGCGCCAGGTCATCGAGGAAATCGCCGAGTTCGGAAAAAAATACCACTACGGTCTCGAGGCCGGATCCAAGCCGGAGCTGATCGCCGCGCTGGCCCACATGAATGACCCCGAGGCATTCATCATTTGCAACGGCTACAAGGACGAGGAGTTCATCGACCTCGCGCTGCACTCACAGAAGATGGGTCTCAAGATCATGCTGGTGCTTGAGATGCCGAGCGAGTTGGAGCTCATCCTCGAGCGCTCGCGCAAGATCGGTGTGCTGCCGAACCTCGGCGTGCGCGTGCGACTCTCGACGCGCGGCTCGGGCCATTGGCAGGATAGTGCCGGCGATAAATCCGTCTTCGGCCTCAATGCCGCGCAGGTGATCCAAGTTGTCGATCACCTCAAGGCCACCGGCTACCTCGCCTGCCTCAAGATGCTGCACTACCATCAAGGCTCGCAGATCCCCAACATCGC
>CAYQRP010000105.1:0-4712 GCA_964419815.1 uncultured Luteolibacter sp.
GTGACGATCGGGTTGTTGAGCCAGATGTCGGATCCGTTTTTGAGGAAACGGGAAAGTTCGAGTTCGTAGCCGACGAGCACCGTGGCATTCGGGTAGTCGCGGGTGAGGCGGATGAGGTGATTGAAAATTTCGATCGCGGTGTAATCAAAGGGATAGGGTTTGCCCGCCCAGATGATTTGCACCGGGTATTTCGAGTTGTTGAGCATTGCACGAAACAACTGGATGTCGCGCGTGATCAAATCGGGACGCTTGTAAGCGGCAAAGCGACGGGCCCAAACGATGGTCAGCACATCGGGCTTGAAAAGCTTGCCGGTTTGATCGGCCACCACGCGGAAGAGTCGTTCCTTGAGCTCGCGTTTGCGGTGTCGAAGTTCTTCGATCGAGCCGCTCTGACGCGCGTGCTCCATGCCGTGATCGGCCCAATACTTTTTGTTCTGCGCGTTGGTGACATGGGTGATTTCGCAGATGTTCGGATAGTCCTTCCACATCTGGCGCGAAACTTCGCCATGAAGTTTGGAAACGCCGTTGGCGATGCGCGCCAGACGCAATGCGGCAAGCGAATGGTTGAACTCTTCGCCTTCGATGCCGGTGATCTTGCGGACTTCGTCTTCGGAAACGCTGCCGAAGAAAGTAAAGTCCCTGAGCAAATTGAATTCGTGACGCTCGTTGCCCGCTTCTTCGGGAGTGTGCGTGGTGAAGACCAGTCGCCTTTTCACTTCTTCCAAGCTGTGGTGCTTTGCATAAAGGTGAAACGCGGCGGAGAGCCCGTGTGCTTCGTTGAGGTGCCAGACTTCGGGATCGACGCCGAGTTCATCGAGCAATTTCGCTCCGCCCGCACCGAGAATGATGTATTGAGCGATGCGGCGGCGGTGATCCTGATCGTAAAGGCGGTGCGTGATCTCGCGTGAGAGCGGGTCGTTTTCCTCGATGTCGGTGCTCAGAAAAAACATCGGCACCGTACCGAAAATATCACCGGGCAGGAACATCGCCTTGACCCAGACCGGATGACCGTGGACCTGCACGGTAAAGCGGATGCCGGTGTCTTGCAGGAAGGCGTATTCCTTTTTGCGAAACTGAATCGCAAGCTCGCGATCCTCACCGCGGGCCTGATTGTAATATCCGTAGGTCCACAAAATGCCGATGCCGCAGAGGTTTTGTTTCAGATCCGCCGCAGACCGCATGTGTGATCCGGCAAGGAAGCCAAGGCCGCCCGAATAAATTTTGAAACTTTGATCGATCGCAAATTCGCAGGAGAAGTAGGCCACGCTCTTGGCGTACTTGGGGTTGATCTCATAGCTGTGCGAAAATGGCTTGGGCAGAAAAGAGGAAGGCATGTCAGTGCGATGTGGTTGTGTGATGTGCTTTTGAATGTGAAGGACGCCGCGACGGTTGGCTTAAATTTAATTCATGCAAAATTATTGAACGCTGCCGCCAACGCGGACATGACGCGATCCTGCTGCTCATTTCGTACCAATTCATCAAAAAATCCATGAAATCAGCCAGCACCTGCCGCAAGTGGGATTCGCTCAAGTTTCACGCGCCGTCCGTCGTGTCAAAATCGCTATCACGGCGTGGCATGAAATCGATCTAAAAAGATACCGACCGTATGGTATTTTGCAAGTGCTTTGATTTGAAGGTTTAAGGAATCGGTGATGGCATCGATGCGAAGAAGGTTTAGTCTGTGAAAAATTTGCCGTGACTGCTGAAAAAGCCATTATTTCCCTCTTTGAAGACACCGAATCCTGGAAGGTTTTTGCGTCGGGTCACGCGGAGGGACGGGTAAGTCGGGGTGAGCGCGGCGGGTTGAGGTTGGAGTACGATTTCCACGAAGGTGGCGGATTTGTGGCCCTGCGGCGGGAGGTGAAATTGGCGATGCCTGAGACCTACGAACTGGGGTTCGATCTCAAGGGCGCGGGGGCGACAAATGATTTCGAGTTCAAGTTGGCCGACGACCTTGGGGAGAATGTATGGCGCTATCGTCGTGAAGGCTTGGTCTTGAACGATGAATGGCTGGCTTGCCGAATCTGTGAGCGCGACATGTCGTTTGCGTGGGGCCCGGCTGGTGGTGGCGCGCCGACGATGATCGGCGCTGTGGAGTTTGTGGTGACCGCGGCGGAAGGTGGTCGTGGCGTGTTGGAAATTTGCCATCCGTGGATGGAGGATCAATCGTTGCGTCTGCCGCTCGAAGTGAAGGCATCCAGTGGCGCAGACGCTGCATCGGTCTTGACGCAGGAAAAGGACGCTCTTTGGCAAGCGGATGAGAGCGATCCCGCGCCATGGTGGATGATTGATTTTGGAAGATCGCATCGTTTTGGCGGGCTGCTCATCGAGTGGCAGGATGTTGGTGTGGCGCGAAGTTTTGAAGTGCAGGGTTCCGCTGATGGCTGCGCATGGACGCTTTTGCGCCGCGTGTCCAATGCGCGTGGTGCGAAAAGCCACTTGGCCTTGCCGGGGGCGGAAATGCGATTTTTGCGGCTCGTGTTTTCCGATGCCTGTTCTGCTTCCTTGCATCGATTGCAATTCAAGCCCGATGCCTTTTCGCGCTTGCCGAACGAATTCATTCATCATGTGGCGGCGGATTTCCCGCGTGGTTGGTTTCCCCGTTACTGGCATCGCGAGCAATCGTACTGGACCGTGCTTGGCACGCCTGAAGGTGGGCGTCGCGCGCTGATCAATGAAGAGGGTTTGATTGAAACCGACGAAGGCGCATTTTCCATCGAGCCGTTCATTATCACCGATGCCGGGCTTATCACCTGGGCCGATGTGAAGACGCAAATCGCCTTGCCCGAGAATGGCGAACCCATGCCTTCGGTGGAATGGCGAGCGGAGGGGCTGAAATTGGAAATTCTGCCGTGGCTTCGTGGCAGTGGTCGAAACTTGGAACTGGCCATAAAATATCGTCTGCATTGCGAACGCGCACAAATCGGCGCCAAGCTCGTGCTCGCCTTGCGGCCGTTTCAAGTGACGCCTCCCTGGCAGGCATTCCGCAACATGGGCGGTCGCGCTCATCTGCAAAAAATCGAATGTGGCGTGAATGGTGTTGTGGCCGACGACAAACAAGTTTTCTTTTCGTGCCCTCCTTCGCGCGTCGGTGCGGCGACCTTTGATGAAGGCGGTGTGCTTGCGGATTTGTCGCAAAAGCAAATCCCGAAGAATGCGAGCGTCAATGATGAGTCCGGTCTCGCATCGGCTGCCATCGAATGGGCACTGGCACCTGGTGAAACGACCATCGAAGTGACGGTTCGGGTTCCCTATTTTGAGAACACCTCAACTGTTTCGAAAATTTCACGCGAGGACGCGATGCGCGAATGGCAGAAGCTGCTTGGTCGCGTCGAATGGCGGGTGCCCGATGCCGCGAAAGATGCGATCGCCACCATGCGCAGCGCTTGCGCGCAAATCATGATCAACCGCGACGGCGCTGCTCTGCAACCAGGCGGACGACGCTACACACGATCGTGGATCCGCGATGGCGTGATCATGGGCGCGGCTCTTGCGAAGTGCGGTTTGGCAGAGCCTTTCCAGAGCTTCATGGAATGGTATGCGCCGTTCCAGCGTGATGATGGCTTTGTGTTTTGTGTGGTCGACCGCGACGGCGCGGATCCGCTGGTCGAGCACGACAGCCATGGGCAATTCATTTGGGGCGTTCGCGAAGCGCATCGTGCGACAGGCGACACATCGTTCGTCACCTCATGCTTCGATCGCGTGGAGCGTGCGGCCGGACATCTGATCACTCTGCGCCGACAGCGCATGGACGAGCGCTATCGCGACGGAGAACTTGCGGCATGTTTCGGGCTCTTGCCCGAATCGGCAAGCCATGAGGGTTATTTGGCGCACCCCGTGCATTCTTATTGGGATGACTTCTGGGCCGTGCGCGGATTGCAAGCAGCGGCGGAGCTTGCGGAATCCATTGGCCGAAATGAAATTGCAAGGGATTGGAAAAATGAAGCCGATGCGTTCTTGGTCGATTTGCTACGCTCGATCGAAAGCGTGATATCCACGCGCCATTTGCCATACATTCCGGGATCGGTTGAGTGGGCGGATTTCGACCCGACCGCGACTGCCAATGCGGTCGCGCAGCTCGACTTTGCCGATGCCCTGCCGCAGGGACCGCTGCAAAAAACCTTTGAGACCTACCTTGAGGGATTTCGTCGCAGACAGGATCCGCATCAGCCATGGAAAAATTACAGCGCCTACGAAATCCGCATCATCGGCGCATTGGTGCGACTCGGAAAACGCGAGGAGGCAAACGAACTCTTGAAATTTTTCCTCGCCGACCGCCGGCCGCTCGAGTGGAACCAGTGGCCGGAAATCACATGGCGCGATCCGCGCTCGCCAGGTCACCTCGGCGACCTGCCGCACACATGGATCGCCGCCGAATATGTGATCGCCCTGCTTTCGATGATTGCCGCCGAGCGTGAAGCGGATGATTCGCTCGTGCTGGCCGCAGGCATGCCATGTTCATGGATCGGCGGCGAGGGTTTCGAGGTGCGCGGACTGCCAACCCGTCATGGCAAGCTCCACTTCCGCATCGCGCAAAATGCGGACGATGCGATTCGGATTTATGCCGACGGTCTGCGCGAGCTGCCAGCCGGCGGGCTGTGGATCGAACCCCCGATGCCATCAGGCGCGCGCATCGACACAGACCTCGGCGACGGCACGCGGATCGAAGTCAAAAGCCTACCCTTTGCCGCAACCTTGAAATTGATCATGCC
>CAYQRP010000106.1:0-1403 GCA_964419815.1 uncultured Luteolibacter sp.
CGATCAGAAGGGGATGTCGTCCTCTTCTTGGAAGTCGTCGGCGGGGGCGGCGGATGCGCCGCTGGCCGAGTGGGAGCGATCGGGGGCGCTGCGGGGGGCGGAGCTGCCACCGCCTTTGTTGCCGCCGGAGAGGAATTGGAAGGACTCGCCGATCACCTTGAGCTTGCTGCGTTTTTGACCGGTGGTCTTGTCGTCCCAGGTGTCGAGGTTGAGACGGCCCTCGATGTAAATCGGGCTGCCTTTGGTCAGGTATTGCTGCACGGTTTCCGCCTGGCGGCCCCACAGCGTGACATCGACAAAGGTGGTTTCCTCCTGCTTGCCTTTTTGGTCATCCATCCATGTGCGGTTGATCGCGAGGCCGAGCTCGGCGACCGCGGTGCCGCGTGGGGTGTGGCGGAGTTCGGGATCACGGGTGAGGTTCCCGATGAGCATGACTTTGTTGAGGTTTGCCATAATGAGGTAAGGGTTGGCGATGGCGTGGAAGAGGGCAAGCGAAAATTGTTCAAGAGAACAATTTGTCGAGCGGGTCAGGCAATGCGCTGGAAGTATTGCAGGTGCACGCTCGTGTTGAGGCGCAGGCGGCTTTGGATTTTGCCGATGCTGTCGGGGCTGCCGGTGAAGGTGTAGTTCACGTAGTGGCCGGACTCGAGGTGGCGGGACTCGTAAGCAAACTGGCGGCGGCCGAGTTGGCTGATTTTGTCGAGTTTCGCGCCTTCGGCTTCGATTTCTTTGGAGATCGAGGTCACGAGGTCGTCGACGCTGCCTTCGAGGGACTTGGTGTTAAGGACGATCAGGCCCTGGTACTTGCGGCTCATGGGGAGGGGGTGGGGTTGGCTTGGACTGGTTGAAGCGGTTCGCCGCGGTGGCGAGACCTTGGGAGCGCGCAAGCTGCACGGCTTTTACCGCCATTGCAAGCGTGTTTTGCAGTTCGGGCTGCTCGTCGGGGGTAAATTTTCCGAGCACGTGGCCGACCATGTTGTCGGGCTTGCTGGCACCGATGCCGACCTTGAGTCGGGGAAACTCTTGGGTGCCCAAATGTTCGATGATCGACTTGATTCCGTTATGGCCGCCGGCCGAGCCTTTTTCGCGAAAGCGAAGGGCTCCGAGCGGGAGAGCGGCGTCGTCGTAGACCACGAGCATTTCGGCGGGCGTCCATTTGTGAAAGGCGAGGATCGCTTGGACCGCGCGGCCGCTGAGGTTCATGAAGGTTTGCGGCTTGGCAAGGAGCGGGCCGGCATCGGGCAGGCGGGCGAGGTGGGATTGGAAGCGTGGGGCGGATTGGAAGGGCGTCTGCGCTTCGGCGGCGAGACGGTCGAGGATCATGAACCCGACATTGTGACGGGTGTCTTCGTATTGGCGGCCGGGATTGCCGAGGCCAACGATGAGGCGGAGGTTCATGAGCG
>CAYQRP010000106.1:1503-4563 GCA_964419815.1 uncultured Luteolibacter sp.
GGCGAGGACGCCCGCGCCACGGTGTGATGGTGATTCAGTCCTCGGGGAGGGTGAGGAGGTTTTCGTCTTCCTCGCGGTATTGTTCGAGGAGAAATCCGTCGTTGGCGTGCCAGCGCAGCCAGACCGGGTCGTTCCAGCTTGGCGGCGTTTCGTCGAGGAGGAAGGTGCGATGTTGTTGCTCGGCGCAGAGGCGGTATTCGCCGGAGCGGACCCAGTAGCGGGTGTGGGATCCGAAGTAGATCACATCCTCGATGGTGCCTTGGAGGATGTTGCTCCAGGTGTCGGGTTCGGGTTGGTGGCGCGAGAGGATGATTTTTTCCGGACGCAGGGAAAGGTGGATGCGATCGCCGGGGCGGACCGGCTTGTCGTTGTCGATCATGATCGAGCCGAGTCCTGGGATGTCGGCTTTTGAAAAGCGTTCACTGAGTGAATCGGTGACGCGGCCTTCGAAGAAATTCGTATCGCCGATGAATGCGGCGACAAACGAAGTACGAGGAGTCTCGTAGATCTCGGCGGGCTTGCCGGTTTGCTCGATGCGACCGCGGTTCATCACGGCGATCGTGTCGGAGATCGACATCGCTTCGCCTTGGTCGTGGGTGACATAGAGGAAGGTGATGCCGACTTCGTCGTGGATGGCGTCGAGCTCGACGAGCAGGCGTTGACGAAGTTTCAGATCGAGTGCGGCGAGCGGTTCGTCGAGCAGCAGGACGCGGGGTTGATTGGCGAGGGCGCGGGCGATGCCGACGCGTTGTTTTTGTCCGCCCGAAAGCAGCTGCGGTTTTTTGTCGGCGTGTTCGGCGAGGTCGACGAGTTCAAGCATGCGGTCGACTTGGCGGGCGATCTCGGCTTTCGAGTGTTTGGCAATCTTGAGACCAAAGGCGATGTTTTCGCGGACGCTCAAATGGGGAAAGAGCGCGTAATTTTGAAAGACCGTGTTGAGCGGGCGTTTTTCCGGCGGGAGATCGGTGATGTCGTGGCCGTCGAGCAGGATGCGGCCTTCATCGGGCGCTTCGAATCCCGCGGCCATGCGCAGCAAGGTTGTTTTGCCGCAGCCGGATGGGCCGAGCAGCGAGAAGGTTTTGCCGTGCTCGATTTCGAGCGTCACATCATCGACCGCGGTGAACGAACCGAAGCGTTTGGTGACATTTTCGAAGCGAAGCGTTCCGGCCATGGCGTCAATCGCCAGAGGCTGAAGATTTTCAGGGAAAGATCAAGCCAGTCGCATGATCAAACGGCATTTCCCTTGGCGATCAGGTCGGCCATGTGTCCGCCGCGGGCGGTGACCCACTTGCCTTTGGTGATGACCGAAGTGAAGCCAAGACCGTTGGCGGCGGCGGCTTTGAAGACATCCCATGCCTGGGTGGCGAGGATGCCGGAAACAACGAGATCGCCATTGCGGGCGAGCGATTTGGCAATCACCGGCCATGCCTCGATGAGCACGGTGGAAAAAATGTTGGCAAGCACGACATCGTAACCCTTTGCGCGCGGTTTCCATTTCAACACATCCTGTTCTCTCACGATGATGTCGGGCGTGTCATTGCGCTCAGCATTGCGTTGGGCCACCGCGACTGCGAAGGGATCAAAATCGCAGGCAAAAGTTTCGCCAGCTCCGAGATGTTTGGCGGCAATCGCCAGTACGCCGGTGCCCGCTCCGAGGTCGGCTACGGTCCAGTTGGAATTTTTCCGCTCGCGCGCGATGTCGACGAGCATCCGCAGGCAAGTCGAAGTGGTGGCATGATCGCCGGTGCCGAAGGCCATTTCCGGCGGGATGGAAATGATTTTTCGCTGCGGGTGGTTTTTTCGCAGCGCCTTGATTTTTGCCGCATCGGTTTCGGCGGTGAGCAGGATCGCATCGCGAACCTTGATCGGTCGCGGCGCGACAGGCGGCTTTTGCCAATCGGCTTTGGCGAGCTTGCGGATGCTGCCGCCGAATTGTTTGGCCACCGCCTGGGCCTGGGCCTCGGTCTCACAAAAAAGGCGCAGGCGAATCGAGCGCCCGCCCTTCACATATTCCACCACGAGGTTCGGGTTGCCGGCAAATCGCTCTTCCCAAGCATCGAGCCATTTCTCTGCGGAAAGCTTCGACCAAACAAACATGGTGGGAAATGAAGCGGATGAAGATATCGGCAAGCGCCGGAGGTGGCCGAACAGATGAAAAATTGGAGCGGGCGATGAGATTCGAACTCACGACATCCACCTTGGCAAGGTGGCGCTCTACCACTGAGCTACGCCCGCGACGCAATTTGCGTGGGGGGTTTTTGCATCGGGGCGCGGATCGCCGCAAGCCAAAATTTGCAAAATTTCCCTGTTCCTTTGCTTGCGGGTTTGGGATTCCCTTGGGCACGCCATGTCCGACAAGCTTGCAGAGATCATCGCCACCAAGCGCCTGGAAATCGAGGCGCTGATGCCGCGGGCCGCCCATTTGCGCAGCGCCGCGCTGCAGCGCAACGACTTCGGGGGCTTTCGTGCCGCGATCGACCGCGGGCCGAACCGACTTGGGGTCATCGCCGAGGTCAAGAAGGCCTCGCCCTCGGTTGGGTTGATCGACCCCGATTTCGATCCGGTGCGCCAAGCGCGGCGCTATCTCGATGGTGGCGCGTCGTGCCTTTCGATCCTGACCGATGAAAAATATTTTCAAGGTTCGCTAAGCTACCTCACGCAGATCTCGCGTTTTTCCGACGCCCCGCTGCTGCGCAAGGACTTCACGATTCATGAGGTGCAAATCCACGAAGCGGCCGTGTCCGGCGCCGATGCGATTCTGCTGATTGTCGCGGCGCTCGACGATGACAGCCTGCGGCGTCTGTACGATGAAGCAAAGTCGCTGATGCTCGATGTGCTCGTCGAAGTGCATGACCTTCGGGAAATGGAACGCGCGCTCGAGCTTGGCGCCGATCTGATCGGCATCAACAACCGCAACCTAAAAACCTTCGAGGTCGACCTCGCGACGACCGAGTCGCTTGCCGAGGAAGTGCCCGACGAGGTCTTGCTCGTTTCCGAAAGTGGCATCAAGACACCCGAGGATGCGATGCGCGTGCTTGAGGCCGGTGCCAATGCCGTGCT
>CAYQRP010000107.1:0-4525 GCA_964419815.1 uncultured Luteolibacter sp.
CGATTTTCACGCGCAATTCGCCATTGGCGAGCGATTCGTCGGGGGACTCGTCCATTTTGGGCGTGGTCGCCGAGGATGGATCGATGCGGTCTCGGCTGAGGATGTTGTCGTCGAGCTCGCCCGCGCTTTCGATACGGCGCTTGCGGGTCCAGTCGTAGACCGCATTGTGGGCGATGCGGTAGAGCCATGTCGAGAAACGGGCCTTGGCCTCGAAGCGTGGGAGGGCGTGCCACGCCTTGATGAAGACCTCTTGGGAGAGGTCCCATGCATCGGCTTCGTGGTGGATCATGTTGCGAATCATGGCGAATATGCGACCGCGGTGACGGGTGACCAAGGCATCGTATGCGGCGAGGTCCCCCTGTTGGGCCTTGATGACGAATGCCCAATCCTCGTCAGAAGCATCGGTATGGGCGTCCGAAATCCCCGATCCGTCAGGGAGCGGGCAGGTGTTGGACGCAATTTCGCCGGACTTATTCATTTGGATTTGCCAGAATTTTGATGAAAAATTCAAGCATCGTGACGGAACCTGTAGGGAAATTTTCTTCGAAGGGCAATCCGTAATCCGTTGCGGGCTTGCGGTGAGGGGCGCGGGTGCTATGATGGCAGAGGTGCGAAGTGCGGCTGACAGGCAATTGTTGCAGGGGGTGTCGCGCTCGTTTTACCTGAGCCTGCGTTTGTTGCCGGGGCCGATGCGAGAAGCGGCGGGGCTTGGTTATTTGTTGGCGCGAACCAGTGACACACTGGCTGACAGCTTGGCATTGGGAATGGAGCAGAGGCTTGGGTGTTTGGATGAATTTGCGCGAGCGGTCGCGGGCGAGGGTGTGCCGCGTTGGCCGATTCGGGTGCTCAATGCGGTGGCGGATCCACGCGAGCGTCGCCTGCTCGAGGCAGTGGGTGATTGTCTGGCAGGGTTGCGCGGCTTACCGGTGGCGGAAGCGGCTTTGGTTCGCGAGGTGGTGGCGACGATCATCGGGGGTCAGCGGCTCGACCTGCAGCGATTTGCCGCGGCGGGGGCCCTGATGCCTGTGGCATTGAAGGATGATGCCGAATTGGAGGATTACGCCTGGAAGGTGGCGGGCTGCGTGGGGGAATTTTGGACCAAGCTCGGATACCTCACCATGGATGGGCGTTTTTCATCGTCCGACGAAAATGAAATGATCCGACTGGGGCAAAACTACGGCAAAGGTTTGCAACTGATCAACATCCTGCGCGATCTGCCTGCGGATCTTGCGCAAGGTCGTTGTTATTTGCCGGTGGAAAATCCGGCGGACCGTGATGCGCTGATGGCGTGTCATCGCCGCTGGATCGAGCGAGCAGATCTGTGGGTCGGCGACGGTTTTTGTTATGCCTCGATGTTGAGGTCGCGTCGTTTGCGAGCGGCGAGCGTGATGCCGGCGATGATTGCGAAAGAGACGCTTGGCATGATGAAGCAAGTGTCGTGGGATGGGCTGAAACTTGGAGTGAAGGTCTCGCGAATCCAAGTTTATGCGATGCTATTCAAAGCATTCTGCTTTCGCGCAACGGATGATCAAAATTGATCACAGCAAGTCCGGCTGTTGAAGGAGTTGTGAGACGCGTTGCAGCAGGATCCCCGCGCCGCCGCCATCCACCACGCGGTGATCGAAAGTGAGGAAAATATCGGCGG
Organism: uncultured Luteolibacter sp.; assembly: GCA_964419815.1. Taxonomy (GTDB): domain Bacteria; phylum Verrucomicrobiota; class Verrucomicrobiia; order Verrucomicrobiales; family Akkermansiaceae; genus Luteolibacter. Next base: position 1,646 of record CAYQRP010000107.1, read on the forward strand.
TGGTCGCAGGCAGGAAGGTTTCGGTTTGATCGCTCCAGACCGGTTTTTTCACGCCTGCGCCGATACCCAGGATGAGGGTTTCATTGGGCAGGGGAATCGGGGTGCCGGTGGTGAGGCCAAAGGTGCCGAAGTTGGTGACGGTGGCAATGCCGCCTTTGCAATCGGCTTCCGAAAGTCGGCGGCGGCGCGAGCGGTCGACGAGATCGTCGTATTCGGCGATGAGGTCGCGCAGCGGTTTTTGGTCGACCATGCGCACGACCGGCACAAGCACACCGTCTTCGACTTGCACGGCGACACCGATGTCGAAGGAGCGAGGATGAACGATCTTGTCGCCGATCAGGTATCCGGCGGTGGCAGGATTTTCACTGAGGGCGAGTGCGAAGGCGCGCAGGAGATAAAGTGTGAGTCCGGGTTTTGGTGTGTGGCTGCGGCGGTGTTCGAGCACTCGGTCGAGCAAGGTTGGCAGCCCGACGGTGGCGAGCGGGCGCGTCCAGCTGCGGCGCATCGCATCGGCGACGGCGAGGCGCATCGGTGAGGCGGAGACGCTGGGCCAGGCTTCGAGATAATCGAGGAAGCGTTCGAGGTCGGCGACCGTGACGCGACCACCGGCACCGGTGCCGGCAACAGCCGAGATGTCGGCCTCGCGCAGACCGAGGTCGTCCATGCGCGCGCGCATGCGTGGAGAAATGTAATGAGCACCCATCGTGCCGGTTGGGACGGGCAGGCCTTTCACATTCGGTTCGATCGCGGGTGATTCTTCGTAGGCGTCGGATTCGTCGAGTGCGAAATGAAGGTTGGCTTCGGCTTGCGGGTTTTGGTTTTCGCTTTCCTGTGCTGCGCTGCGGTTTTCATTTGCCGATTCGAGCGTGTCGACACCGGTGCGCGCGACTTCCTCTTCGGTCACTTCGAGCAAGCCAAGGAGCGAGCCGACCGAGTAGGAAACGCCTTCTTTCGCACGAATTTCGGCGATCACTCCATCGCAGAGCGTGGTGACGCCCATGACGGCTTTGTTCGTTTCCACCTCGATGATTTCCTGATCGGCGCGCACCGCGTCGCCAACCTTGAATCCGAGGCGGATGACGGTGGCCTCGGCGATGGATTCGCCGAGTTGGGGCATCAGAATCGGAACGGTTGGCATGGCGTGCGGGGTGGAGTTTGGAGTTTCAACGGCGCTGATTTAAAAATTGAGAAGTTTGCGAAGCGCTTCTTGAATGGATTCCGGCGTCGGACGGTGGGCGGCCCAAAGTTTCGGATGGTAAGGCACGGGAGTATCGCGGGAGTTGAGGCGTTGCGGTGGGGCGTCGAGCAAGTGGAAGCCTTCGCTCACTGCACGGGCGACGACTTCCGCGGTGACACCGCCCCATGGGAAAGCTTCGCCGACTGCGAGCAGGCGACCGGTTCTTGCGACCGATGCGAGCACTGTGTCCATGTCGAGGGGCTTTACCGAGCGGAGATCGACCACTTCAATTTCCCAGCCGTCTTCATGCAGCCGCTCGGCGGCGCGCACTGCTTCGTGAACCATCGCGCTGTAGGCGACCACCGTGGCGTGTTTGCCGGGGCGGACGATGCGGGCTTGGCCGATCGGCAGATGGTCGTTCTGAATCGATTTAGCTTTGAGCCAGCGATAGAGAAATTTGTGCTCGCAGAAAATGACCGGGTCATCGAGTGCGACCGCATCGATGAGCATGTGGTAGGCATCGGAGACCGAGGCGGGTGTGAGTACGACGAGACCCGGGTACTGCGCGTAGATGCCTTCCATGCTTTGGCTATGAAAGGGACCGGAGCCGGGAGTGCCGCCGGAGGGCAGGCGCACAGTGATCGGGATTGGCACACCGGTGCGGTAAAAGTGCGTGGCGGCCTGGTTGACGATTTGGTTGAACGCGATCGATGAGAAATCGGCGAATTGCATTTCCACGATCGGGCGCATGCCTTCGATGGCGGCGCCGACGGCGAGACCGATCATGGCATCCTCCGAAATGGGTGAATCAAAAACGCGGTTGGGAAAAGCTTCGGCAAGGCCTTTGGTGGCTTTGAAAGCACCGCCAAAGGTGGCGATGTCCTGACCGTAAATAAACACGCGCGGATCTTCGCGCAGGAGGGTTTCCTGGGCTTCGCGGATGGCATCGATGTAGGTGACGCTCACGATGGCTGGGCTATCGGGGTGGAATGTTGGCGGGCGGGGCTGACGCTTGAGGAAAGCGCCGACCAGTCTTCGCGGTAGGGATCGGGCACGGCTTCCTGTTGGGCTTGTGCGACGGCGCGTTGGACTTCGTCCGCAAACTGCCGGTGCCATGATTGAATTTCCTCTTCGGTGGCAAGGCCATGATCGATCAGTTGGCGGGTGGCCACATCGATGCAGTCTCGGCCGTAATGGTCTTCGCGATTTTCGCGCGGCACATAAGAGCCGTCGTCGTGTTCGCCGTGACCGGAAAGACGCAATAGTTGGGCAACGATCATTTGCGGGCCGCGACCATCGCGGGCGCGGCGCACCGCTTCGGTGATCACCGAAGCGCAGGCGAGCAGGTCGGTGCCATCGACAGCGAATCCGCCGATGCCGTAGCCGCGCGCTCTTTCGACCAGGTCATGGCAAGCGAATTGCCGCGTGTTCGGAGTCGAGTAGGCAAACTGGTTGTTGGCGACGATCACGACCAAGGGAAGTTTTTCCACCGCCGCGAGGTTCAGTCCCTCATGAAAGGCACCAGTCGATGTGGCACCATCACCGATGCAGGTTGCGCCGACGCGTCCCGCGAGCGTGCCTTGAAGGCGTTTGGCAAAAAGCATGCCGGCGACGACCGGGACTTGAGCGCCGAGATGGGAGATCATGGCGGGCATGCCCATCGTCGGGCGGCCGCGGTGGATGTTGCCATCGCGGCCGCGCAT
>CAYQRP010000108.1:0-4516 GCA_964419815.1 uncultured Luteolibacter sp.
GACTTCGCGGGATTTTTCCAAAATGCCAAATCATCGGGCGCGATTCCAATCGTCGCCGCCGACATCCTGGCACTAACGCTATTGAAATCCCCCGGCGAAATGGGCGCGGAAATCTGCGTCGGATCCAGCCAACGCTTCGGCGTGCCCATGGGCTTTGGCGGACCCCACGCCGCCTTCATGGCCTGCAGCGATGCGCTCAAACGCAAAATCCCCGGCCGCCTGATCGGTGTCTCGGTCGATTCACGCGGCAAACCCGGCTACCGACTTTCACTCCAAACCCGCGAGCAACACATCCGCCGCGACAAAGCGACTTCCAACATCTGCACCGCACAAGTCCTGCTCGCAGTCATGGCATCGATGTATGCGGTCTATCACGGACCCGAAGGACTCAAGGAAATCGCCCGCACGATCCGCAGCAAAACCGACCGCCTCGCACAGTCGCTCATCAAAGGTGGATTTAAAATCGATAGCGAAACCTTCTTCGACACGATCGTCGTAAAATCCCCCAACAAAGCCGCCGCGATTTGCAAAACCGCCGTCGATGCGAATATCAACCTCCGCCTGATCGACAACGACCATGTCGGCATTTCACTCGACGAAACCACCACAAGCGCCGATCTGGAATCCATCGCCAAGGCCTTCGGAGCGAAATTGATCGATTCCGCAAACAGCACGGAGCTGCCAAGCGAGCTCGCCCGCAAGACGGATTTCCTCACGCAGAAAGTTTTCAATTCCTACCACTCGGAAACCGAAATGCTGCGCTACATCAAGCGCCTCGAGTCGAAGGACCTCGCGCTCAACGAATCGATGATCCCCCTCGGTTCCTGCACGATGAAGCTCAACGCCACGGCGGAAATGATTCCGCTCAGCTGGCCCGAAGTTTCGTCACTGCATCCCTTTGTGCCGCAGGACCAGTCGCAGGGTTATCGCGAAATGCTCACGAGCCTTGAAGGCTGGCTCGCGGAGATCACCGGTTTCGCCGCAGTTTCGCTGCAACCGAACGCCGGCTCTCAAGGCGAATATGCCGGACTCCTCGCGATCCGCCGCTACCACCTCTCCCGCGGCGACACCCACCGCAATGTCTGCCTCATTCCCGTCTCCGCCCACGGCACCAACCCGGCATCCGCCGTGATGGTCGGCATGAAAGTGGTCGGCGTGAAGTGCGACGAATCCGGCAACATCGATGTCGATGATCTCACTCAAAAAACCATCGAGCACTCGGCCAATCTCGCCGCGTTGATGGTCACCTACCCGTCCACCCACGGGGTTTTTGAATCCAGCATCCGCGACATCTGTCAGCTCATCCATGAGCACGGCGGCCAAGTCTACATGGATGGCGCCAACATGAATGCCCAAGTCGGCCTCACCAGCCCCGGCCTCATCGGTGCCGATGTTTGCCATCTAAACCTTCACAAAACTTTCTGCATCCCGCACGGCGGTGGCGGACCCGGCGTCGGCCCAATCGGCGTCGCTAGCCAACTCGTGCCTTTCCTGCCCGGTCACCGCGAACTCACCTCTCACGAAGGTCCGGTCTGCTCCGCCCCCTGGGGCAGCGCATCGATCAACACGATCTCGTGGATGTACATCGCGATGATGGGACCTCGCGGACTCAAGGAAGCCACCGAAGTCGCCATCCTTAACGCCAACTACATCGCCAAACGCCTCGCGCCGTTTTTTCCGATCCTCTACACCGGCAACGACGGCCTCGTCGCTCATGAGTGCATCATCGATGTTCGCCCGCTCAGCGAAGCCAGCGGCATCACCGTCGAGGATGTCGCCAAGCGCCTCATGGACTACGGCTTCCACGCGCCCACCATGAGCTGGCCGGTCGCGGGCACGCTGATGATCGAACCGACTGAGTCGGAATCGAAATCGGAAATCGATCGCTTCTGTGATGCAATGATTTCAATCCATGCGGAAATCACCGCCGTCGCCAACGGTCAGCTCGATGCAAACGACAACCCGCTCAAAAACGCCCCGCATCCCGCGGAGGTCGTTTGCGGCGACACCTGGAGCCACTCCTACCCGCGCGAACAGGCCGCCTACCCGCTGCCCTACTTGCGCCAACACAAGTTCTGGCCCTCGGTCGGCCGCATCGACAATGTCCACGGCGACCGCAACCTCGTTTGCACCTGCGACAGCGTCGAAGCCTACAGCTCGGCAAGCTGAGCTCATCAAACCATGGCCGCATCACCCATCGATTGGTCCCAGTGGCAAGCCGGCATCCACGCCACGCTGATGTTTGTCGTCAACAACGGCCGCATTCTGCTGATCGAAAAAAAGCGCGGCCTCGGCGCGGGGAAAATCAATGGCCCCGGCGGCAAGATCGACCCCGGTGAAACGCCCCTCCAATGCGTCATCCGCGAAACCCAGGAGGAACTTCTCATCACTCCACTCAATCCGCGCAAGATCGGCGAACTCTGGTTCTCGATGTCCGATTCACCGCACATCCTCTGCCATGTCTTTCGCGCGGATGACCACCTCGGCACACCCACCGAAACCGACGAAGCCGTGCCGCTCTGGACATCGATCGAATCGATTCCCTACACCCGCATGTGGGAAGACGACCGCCACTGGCTTCCACTTTTGCTCAATGAAACCCATTTCCACGGTCGCTTCATCTTTGAGGGTGAAGCCATGCAGTGGATGGAGATGAACACCTCAGTAAACTGGAGTTAATCATCAGAGGCCGCTTTTCTTGCTCCTTGCCCTGATCCCGTGCCTCTTCTAACATCAGTCATCCGGAAAATTCCGGACTTCCTGATGACCGGACTCGCACTCAAAATGCTCTTTGGCGATACCGCCAAGTACCTGATGCTGGTAGCCGGCTTGTTTTTGGCAACCTTCCTCATCGTCCAACAGGCCTCAGTCTTCAGCGGACTGATGCTCTGGACCACATCGACCCTCAAAAATGTGAATGTCCCGATCTATGTGGTCGAGGAGCGCGTTGAGCAGGTCAACGAGGTCAACCCCCTGCGCGACACGGACGTCGCAAGAGTGCGGTCGGTTTCTGCCGTGCGCTGGGCGATGCCACTCTACTCGGGCATTCAACGTGTGAGGATCGACGATGGCAGTCTCAAAACCGTGCAACTGCTCGGCATCGATTCGGCCTCGCTCGTCGGTGCGCCCACGCGAATGATCGCAGGAAATGTCGAAGACCTCCGCCTTCCAAACACGGTCGTGATCGACGAGCTTGCAGCCACCCGACTTGCCAAAAATCCGAAGCAACCGATCAAGATCGGCGACCGATTCGAGATCAACGACATCGAGGCCCGCGTGGTCGGCATTTGTCTGGCATCGCGCTCGTTCACTGGCGGACCCTACATCTGGACAACCTACGAACGCGCTCTCCAGTACACGCCCGCCTCGCGCAAAATGCTATCCGCCGTGCTCGCCGCTCCGGTCGATGGCATGACACCCGATGCCGCCGCCAAGGAAATCATGCGCAGCACCGGACTTCGCGCTTATGTGAACCGAGGCTTTGGCGGCAATCCTGACGATTTCAACACCTCGACGGTTTGGTGGTACGTGCGCAACACCGGCATTCCGATTTCCTTCGGCACCACGGTGATCATCGGCTTCATCGTCGGCACGGCGATTTCATGCCAGACATTTTACGCTTTCGTACTCGACAACCTCAAGCACCTCGGTGCCCTCAAGGCGATGGGCATGAGCAATCTGCGCCTTAGCCTCATGCTAATTTTCCAAGCCGCCACGGTCGGCTCGATCGGCTTTGGGATCGGACTGCTCTTCACCTCGTTTTTCGCGCGCTGGGCCATCACCAATCAACAACCGCCGTTCTTCCTCTCATGGCAAGTGCCGGTCGTTGCTTTCGTGGTGATCCAAGGCATCTGCATGGTCTCCGCACTTCTCGGCATCATTCGCCTGAGCCTTTACGAACCCGCCATGGTCTTCCGCGCATGAACGAATCGTCATCCAACATTGTGGTCGATGTCCGCGCCGTGGAAAAACACTTCGGCGAAGGCAACAACCGCATCCATGTGCTCAAGAAAGTGAACCTTCAGGCATACGCTGGAGAAATCATGATGCTCGTCGGGCCCTCGGGGTGCGGCAAAACCACTCTCCTCAGCGCGATTGCCGGCACGCTGCGCGTGGAAGCCGGCGAGGTAAATGTTTTCGGCAAACCGCTTCACAGCATGCCCTCGGGCGCGCTCACCCGCTTTCGCGCCGCCAACATCGGATTCATTTTTCAACAGTTCAACCTCATCCCCACGCTCAGCATCGCGGAGAACGTCAGCGTGCCGCTCATGATCCGCGGATCATCTAGCCGAAAGGCCATCGACAAAGCCCGTGCAACGCTCGAATCGGTAGGCCTCGGCCCGCGCTGGCGCGAACACCCGAACAAACTCTCCGGCGGTCAACAACAACGCGTCGCCATCGCACGCGCGCTTGTCCACGAACCGCCACTTGTGATCTGCGACGAACCCACCGCCGCCCTCGATGCTCAAAACGGCGAAATCGTGCTCGAACTTTTCCGCAATGTCGCACGCACTCC
>CAYQRP010000109.1:0-4478 GCA_964419815.1 uncultured Luteolibacter sp.
CTCACTGCTTGCGCATCTCCTCTTCCAGTCTTTCCGCCAGCCACTGTTTCATCATCGACTGATAGTTCAAAAACCTCGAGCGCGCAATGCGCTTGAGTCGTGAGAGCATGCGCGGGTCAAAGCGCAGGGTGATGGTCGTCGAGTCGCGCGAATCCGCTTCGAGGACCGATCCTGCCATGAGCCCTCCATCGAGTTCATGGTTTTCCCAAAAGCGCGCCTCCGCCGCTTCATCGGCAAAGTCCGGGATATCTGACCAGTTGTTGATGGATTTCATGGAAGTTGGCAGGTTTGGCAAAATCGCTTAGCGGCAGTCGGCGTACTTGCGGTCGTAAAATTTTCGTTCCGATTCGGACATGTCGCGTGCGGCAACCACCCGCGCGGTTTTGCCATCCGTCCAGATCGCGCAGAACAGGTGACGGTCGCAAACCGTGCGTCCGAGCAGATAAAATCGCGACGCGCCATCCTGTCTTTCGTTGTCGGGCAGGAAACGAACCGCAAAGGGATCTTCCAAAGCCTCCTCCAGCTCGCGCGGTTTGAAATCGTGCAGGTCGAACTGAACGTCGATCAAATCAAGTTCCATGTCATCACTCTGGAGGGAAACGGGTGCCGAGCGCAACAAAGACTTTGTCGGGCGCGTGGTTGAAACAGGCTTTTAAAGCGCATGCCCCATGCGCAGGCGCTTGGTTTCCAGGTACTTCTCGTTGTGCAGGTTGGCTGGCAGCGAGAGCGGGATTTGCTCGGTAATTTCCAGCCCGTAGCCTTCGAGTCCGACGACTTTTTTCGGGTTGTTGGTGAGCAGGCGGATCTTGCGCACGCCGAGGTCGCAAAGGATTTGCGCGCCCATGCCGTATTCGCGCAGGTCGGCGGCGTAGCCGAGTTTTTCGTTGGCCTCGATGGTGTCCATGCCCTGCTCCTGCAGCTTGTAAGCGCGGATTTTTGCCGGCAGGCCAATGCCCCTGCCCTCCTGACGCAAATAAAGCAGCACTCCGCCTTCCTTCGAAATCCGCTCGAGTGCCGTTGCCAACTGACCGCCGCAATCGCAGCGCTGCGAGTGAAACACATCGCCGGTGAGGCATTCGGAATGCACACGCACCAAGGTCGGAACCTCCGGATCGATCTCACCGCGTGTGAGAGCAAGGTGATGGCTTAGGTCGGTAGCGATGCGGTAGAGGTGGCAATCAAACTCGCCGAAGTCGGTAGGCATCTTGATGCGCTCTTCGCACAACACGAGTTTTTCCGAACGGCGGCGGTATTCGATGAGCTGTGAAATCGTGCAGGCCTTAAGACCGTGGCGGCGCTGAAATTCTCCAAGATCACCCACGCGCGCCATCGTGCCATCGTCGTTGATGATTTCACAAATCACCCCCGCCTCGGGAAGTCCCGCCAAGCGTGCGAGATCCACCGCCGCTTCGGTATGTCCCGCACGACGCAGCACACCGCCGGGACTTGCCAGCAAGGGAAACACGTGGCCCGGACGCACAAAGGCATCGGCGCCAGCGGACTTGTCGGCCAAAAGTCGAATCGTGTGCGCGCGGTCGGCGGCCGATATGCCGGTGCCAACACCTGTCGCGGCATCGACGCTCACGGTGAAAGCGGTCTTGTGACCTTCGGTATTGCGACGCGTCATCTGCGGCAGATCCAACTCTTCGGTGCGCTCGGCAACCAAAGGCGCGCAGATCAAGCCACGTCCGTGCACGGCCATGAAGTTCACCATTTCCGCCGTGCACAAGGAGGCAGCACCAATCAGGTCGGCCTCATTCTCGCGCGAAGGATCGTCGGCGCAAATCACCAGCCGACCCGCCGCAATTTCGGCGATGATTTCATCAATCGGGCTGAACTGGACGCTGGTGTCGGACATGGGGGAAATTGAAGTGTCTGAAGACGCTGCAGGGAAAGGCATGGGGGCGGATCGGGCAATCACAGAATCCCAAGACTCAATTCAAAAACGGATCCTCGGGCGCCTCGACAAGGATGCGGTAAAGCGGTGAGACCCTGCCCAGCAGGCTTTGCCACAGGCCGATGTCCTCACCCGAACCGAGAAATTCTTTCGTCGGCTCGGCGCTGATCCATGTTTGCTGCCTCATCTCGCCCTCAAGCTGACCCGGGCTCCAGCCCGCATGACCCAGATAAGCACGCACAATGCGCCCCGGACGACGCGCGTGTTTGACGGCCTCCTCGATCGAAATGCGCATCGCCCAATGAAGCCCACGCTTGGGCGTCCACCACATCGAGCAAAACATCAACTGATCCCGCAAGACCGGCCCACCTTCATACACCGCGATGTTTTTCAAAGGTTCGAAGGCTTTGTCCTTGAGCAAGTTTCCAACCACCGTGCCAAGCGGACGGTTCACAATCAGCCCGCTGGCCCCCTCACCCGGCTCGTGGCCACAGATCAACAAGACCGTGCGACGAAACGACGGATCGCGCAGGCCCGGCTCGGCCAGCAACAACTTGCCGCGCAGCTGCATTTGGTGCGTTTGAAAATCGGACGACACGCCGCAAAATTAAACGCATCGGCCGCATCCGCCAACCGGGTAATTTCGGAAAAATGGAAATTTCCGATTTTCTCTGGCATCGGGCCAGCGAGTCCGCATCCTTCGCGCATGGCGATGACCCGATTTCAGATGCTGGCCACCGCGGCCTTGGTGTCGGTGCTGTTTCTGATCTTTGTCGGCGCGATCGTGCGCGTGACCGGATCCGGCATGGGCTGTCCTGATTGGCCAACCTGCTGGGGTTGCCTGATCCCTCCAACGAGCGCCGACGAGGTGGATTTTGAAAAACTGCCGATCGAGAAATTCCAGCGCAAAGCCGAGCGCATGGGCCGCGACCCGTCGACGATCACCGCCGAGTCCCTGCGTGCGGAATTCAACCCGCGGCATGTGTGGACCGAATTCATCAACCGACTTTGCAGCCTGCCCGTCGGGTTTTTCTCACTGGCAACTTTCATCGCCGCGTTCTGGCAACGCTCGCGCAGGCCACTGGTTTTTTTCATGGCTTTTGCTTCTTTGGCGGTGGTGCTGATCAATGCATGGATGGGCGCCCGCGTCGTTTACAGTGGACTCAAGCCCGGCGTGCTCACCACCCACCTCGCGCTCGCGATGTCACTCACCGGCATGCTGGCCTACTGCGCGTGGCGCGGCACGGATCAGCCCTGGCGGGTCGGCATGAACGAACCCGCAAGGGCCAGGCTCAGGCTGCTGCTCACGGTGCTCTTGGGCTGCATCATCTTCACCGGCATCATCGGCGCGCAAGTGCGCGAACTCACCGACGCGATGTCGAAATTTCACCACGACGCTCCGCGCTCGGAGTGGATCGGCGAACTCGAGCAATCATGGAAGTACCTGCTGCACCGCAGTTTCTCATGGGTCATCCTCGCGCTCGGCATCGGGATTTGGATTCACTGCAAGCGCAACGGCGGCACTGGCAGAGTCGGTAATGCCGCGCTTGCGATCATCCTCGCACAGATGCTTCTCGGCATCATCATGTCACAGGTCCACATCTACTCGTGGGTGCAGGTCCTGCACGTCGGCCTCTCGGCGATCCTGCTGAGCCTCGTCTGGCTGTGGTGGTTTGCCACAGGCAAAAACCGAAAGGCGTGATCCGCCGGACTCACGCCGCGTAAAGCCGATGCGTGCGAATGTACTCGGCCACATCGGGGTGCAACCAGGCATGATTCAAATCGCCGCCAGCCAATGCCTCGCGAACATGTGTCGCCGACGCAGGATGCTCGCTTGGGATCGGGTGCATGGTGAAATGGTCGCGCGATGCAATCTTTCCGCCGCGCGCCACGACAATGAACTCAACGCATTGCGCCAGCCGCTCGGGGTGCTTCCATGTGGGCAATGCCTCCCACTGATCCCCGCCCATGATCCAGTAAAGTTTCGCTTCGGGAAATTTCGCGCGCATTTCTTCGGCTGTTTCGTAAGAATACGATAAGCCCTCGCGACGCAGCTCGAGATCGTCGATCACCGCCCATGGCGCATCCGCCATCGCAAGTCGCAGCATCGCCATGCGGTCATTGGCGGTGGCTGGGGCCGATCCCTGTTTGTGCGGCGAAATCCGGCAGGGAATGAAGCGCACTTCGTCGAGCCCGAGAGCCCTCACCGCCGCCTCGGCCATGTGACGATGACCAAGGTGCACGGGGTCGAAAGTGCCGCCAAACAAGGCGATTTTGCGGGGATCAGGCACAGCACCAGTTCGGGCATCGGGCACGACATTGCAAGCCCCGAGCGTGGGAATTGATGCTCAAACGACGGCGTTCCGGCTTTACCCGACACTCGCCAGCGTTTAACAAGCCCCCGCCATGCACGGATTTTCCTACAAAAACGAATCACTCTTCTGCGACGATGTCGAACTGAGCGCCTTGGTCGAGGAGTACGGCACTCCCCTTTATGTCTATTCGGCAGGCACGATTCTCGATCACTACCGCCGCCTCGACAAGGCACTCTCGGGCGTCAGCCACGAGGTCGCGTATGCGG
>CAYQRP010000110.1:0-4391 GCA_964419815.1 uncultured Luteolibacter sp.
CCCGGCAGCGGCGCTTCCTCTTCGCGATAAAACACGCGATCCATCCGGTCGAGGTAATCGGAGATCGGATCATTGCGACGATGCGGACGATCCTTCAAACGATCCTTGAGTTGAAGATAATCATCAAACGCGCCACTGATCTGTTTCGCGCGGGTGATCTCAAACCAATCGAGATAATCACGCCCGCGATCGATGCGCTCGATCATGGTTTTGCGGGTTTCAGCCAATGCTGCGAGTCGCGAGGCAACGTCGGTAGTACGATTTTTTGAAATCGCATCGAGCACCTGCTGATACTCCTGCAGCAATGGCCGATACGATGGAAAACAACGATAGCTCAACCTCACCAAGGCCTCGGCCGCAGGTCGTGTCGCCACCGCGCGCTCGCCTTCCTCAAGCTCGGCAAGCTCGGGCCACGCATCGAGCGGTTTCTGCTGCACAATGCCTTCGGCATCGCGGAAGTTCAGGCGCAATATCTCAGCAAGACTGGCTTCGGTCTGACGAATCGTCAGCACATCGGCGAGTTGGTTGAGCCCGCCCTTGTTGGCCATCTGCAGTGCCCACCATTTGGCAAGGCTGGTGCTCGAGAGATTAAGCTCGGGAAAATGCTGACGCAAAAGAACCGGCATTTCCCCCTCGTAAGCGCCGACTTCGTTCAAGAACGTGCGAAACCCCTCACGCCCTTGCGGTTGCTCGAGCAGCGCCATCACCAATGCGCCCGAAGAAACACGAAACGCGGCACGCATCGCCGTGTCCATTTCATCAAACGCGCGCTCACCCACCGCAAACATTTCCTCGATCTTGAAGAGACCCCCCTGTTTGAAGAGCGCCTCGTACAAACGGCGATCGCTCTGGTTCAGATTCCACACACTGGCCTCGCGCAAGCCATCGGCAAGCCATGGCGGCACAAAAAACGGATGATCCAACGCATCGCCGCTGCGGTCACGCAAGGCGCGTTCGTAAATCAGCGCCGCTGTCACCGCGCGTTTGAAGCGCTCCTGATCAATGCCGCGGCTCAAGTGCAAATCAATCTGCAACTGCGGCACTCCTTCGAGAATCCACAAACGCATGCCCACCGTGCGCGGCGGCAAGGGATCGCCCGATCTGCCGCTCAGCACGACCTTTACCGGAATTTTCCACGCATCCTCCTCGCCCGTGAGCTTGAGCAGTTCGTCTTTTGATTCCTCCGCCAGCAAGGCCACCGTTCCGCGCACCAGGCCATCACCACCCGACACGCGAAACTGCTTGCTGCGGCTTACCACTTGATCCGGTCCAAGCTGTGCATCAGGCGGCGGCTCGACGACCTGTGCCACGGGTGGCGTTTCCTCCGCGCCAAGTGGCAAACCCATGCCAAACGCAAACCACAACATCGCAAGCAAAGACCCCACGAAAGCGTGAGATGACTTTGGAGTTCGCGCGGCTGGCATGCAGTTCATTGATTAGCACGCAAGACAAGGCATGCAAGGACTTCGGTCCGAAACGGCAGGGTTCCGCCGATGCTTGGAGAAAATCATCCGACAGCCACAGGCGCCGCGGCCTGCTCAAGCAAGGCCCGTACCTCCTCATCTTCCACCTGCGGAAAACGCTCATACCAATGGCCCACGGCACCAAAGACCTCGGGCTTCATCAAGGCCACCAAGCGGTCGACCATCGGCTCCATTTCCACACAGGTGTCGGCCGCCGCCACTGGCACCGCCGCGACGATGCGCGCAGCGCCTTGCTGGCGCAATGCCTGCACGGCCGCACGCATGGTGGACCCTGTCGCAATGCCATCATCGATCAGCAAAACCGTGCGACCCTTCACCGCAGGCGCGCCGGCATGACCCCGATACGCAAGCTCGCGACGACGCAACTCTTCAAGCTCAATGCCGATTTCTTTTTCGAGCGCCTTTTCGGAAATATGCAAATTGCGGATCACCTCATCGTTGAGCACCCGCACGCCACCACTGGCGATCGCGCCCATCGCCAGCTCTTCCCATCCGGGCACGCCGAGCTTGCGTACCACCATCACATCGAGCGGCGCGTGAATTTTCTTCGCCACTTCGCATGCGACTGGCACACCACCGCGCGGCAAACCTAGCACGATGACTTTTTTGTCATTCGCATACTCCGCCAGCTTGTCGGCAAGCAAACGGCCTGCCTCAAAGCGATCCTTGTAAGCCGACCCTCTCACGCGCGACTCCTTTCTTTGACGGCACCCGACAGATGTTTTTCAAACCATCGCGCACTCAGATTGGCGACTTGATCGAGTTTTCCAGGCTCGCTGAAAAGGTGCGTGGCCCCGGGCACGATGCGCAGTTCGCTTTCGCAAACCATTTGTGCCCGCGCGTCTTCGTTGAGACGCAGCACCAACTCATCGAGACTTCCAACAATCAACAGTGTCGGGCAGCGAACCTGCTCGAGCAAACCGCTCGCCAGGTCAGGCCTGCCTCCGCGCGAAACAAGCGCCGAAATGCGATCGCCCAAATGCGCCGCCGCAACCAAGGCCGCCGCCGCGCCTGTGCTGGCACCAAATAGACCGATGCCCATTTCTTTCCACTCAGCCTGCGAAACAAGCCACTGCACCACACTCTCAAGACGCGTCGCAAGCAGGTGGATGTCGAAACGCAAAGCGCCGGTGGTTTCATCCAATCGCTCCTCTTCGGGCGTGAGCAAATCAAACAGCAAGGTGCCCATGCCCCTGTCGCGAATGGTTTCGGCCACCTGACGGTTGCGCGGACTCTTGCGACTGCTGCCGCTGCCATGAGCAAAAATCACAATGCCCTTGGCTTTCGCGGGCACCACAAGATCGCCATCGAGCACCACGCCATCGACGGCAATCGCTACTTCCTCGTCGCACGCCTCCAACACATTTTTCATCATCGTGCTTTTCATGATCGTTCCTCCCTTGCGATTCGAATTCCTCCTTGCTCACTCCATTCCTCGCCGCCCTCAAAGCGCATCATCGCTTCGTCAAACAAACGATGATCCAACTCGCGCGTGATCAAATCTTCCTCCTCCGGATCGGGTGCGGTAGCAATCGCCGCCGAGGCGTCACCACGCACGCTGCCTGGCACATCGATCGCCACTCGCTGGGCTTTGCCCTCACGCCTTTCGCGCCGCTCCTTGGCTTCGCGCGTGTAGCGCGTCCACGGCACCGCACGCAGCCGCTGCGCGGGGATCGCTCGTCCGCTGTCCTCACAAACGCCGTAGCGACCATCCATGATGCGCTGAATTGCGGCGTCGATTTCATAAAGCGCATCATGCTCGTGAGCCAACATGCCCAAGGCAAGATTGTGGTCATACTCATCGCTCGCGCTGTCGGCAGGATCCATGCTGTGCGGCTCGATCGGCAGCACGATCTCCGCCATCTGGTTGCGCCCCCCGCCGAGAAGAATTTCGCGCAACGACTGAAGCTGCCTGTAATGCCAATACCAGCGACCTGGCACGTGCAGCGCCGCAGGATCCGATACCATCGTTTTTGATTTCATTTTCATTTGGAATTTTTTCCGGAGCAAACGCATGCGGCCGAGCAAACCAAACTCACGCCGCAATCACCCACCCGACACCATGACCGATAATCCACATGCCGATGTCGCGCCATCCGCCGCCGCATCAATCCGTCATGCGCATGCCGCGTGAAACTCCATGCGCAAAATCCCCATCGGCCGCGATCGCGTGATCACCCGCGCGCCCGTGTTCGCGCATCCTCGCGCCCCGCTACGACAATCCCGCTACAGACGATCATGCAGTCCACCCATTCAAATCGATTCCACTCGCACTATCATGAAGCGCGGGCCGCAAGCGGACCGATCATCAGAAACGGAAGGCCGATCCTCGAATGCCGGGATAAGGGAGCGACCGAAAGAACAACAAGAACCACCGGCAAATCAGAAGATACAATTATGAGCATACTGACCAAATGGAACCCACTGGGAAAATCCGAACAATTCGACATCTTCCGACCCTCGCTGCGCTGGGATCCGGTGCGCGAGATGGAGGATCTGATGCGCGGCATGCAACGCGCATTCTCAAGCTGGCCGACCCGCACCGATGAATCCATGACGCTGGCCGAATGGGCGCCGTCCGTCGACATCGGCGAAACCGAAAAGGAATATGTCGTCAAAGCCGAGCTGCCGGAAGTCCGCAAAGAAGACATCCGCGTCAATGTCGACGACGGCACGCTGTCGATCAGCGGTGAACGCAAAGCCGAAAAAGAAGACAAGGGTTTGCGCTACCATCGCCTTGAGAGATCGTACGGACGCTTCGAGCGTTCATTCTCGCTGCCCGATGAGGCCGACGCTTCGAAGATCACCTCCGAGTACAAGGAAGGCATTCTCACCGTGCATTTGCCGAAAAACCCGCAGGCCAAACATGCCACGCACGCGATTCCGGTGAGCTAGAGCATTTTGCTC
>CAYQRP010000111.1:0-1279 GCA_964419815.1 uncultured Luteolibacter sp.
AAGAACGCATCGCCACACGCACATATTCTCTCACGGGGGTTGCCCCAAGGGCGCGGATGCATTAGGGGAAGGCCCCTCCGATTCACCCGTTTCTGCCATGTCCTCGATCATTTACACCAAGACCGACGAAGCCCCCGCACTCGCGACCTACTCGCTGCTGCCGATCGTACAGAGCTTCACCCGCCGCGCCGGCATCCAGGTGGAAACGCGCGACATCTCGCTCGCGGGCCGCATCCTTGCGCAATTTCCCGAAGCCGGTCAGCACCCGGACCACCTCGCCGAACTCGGCGCCCTCACGCTGCAGCCCGATGCCAACATCATCAAGCTGCCCAACATCTCCGCATCGATTCCGCAGCTCAAAGCCGCCATCGCCGAGCTACAAGCACAAGGCCACGCGATTCCCGACTTCCCGGAAAACCCATCGACCGATGCCGAAAAGCAAACCCGCGCGCGCTACGCAAAAGTGCTCGGCTCGGCCGTGAACCCGGTCCTGCGCGAAGGCAACTCCGACCGCCGCGCGCCAAAAGCAGTGAAGGACTATGCGCGCAAACACCCGCACTCGATGGGCGCATGGTCGCCAAACTCAAAGACGCGCGTCGGCACGATGGGCGGCAAGGGCGATTTCTTTTCGAATGAAAAATCCGTCACGGTCAGCGACGCGACCGATGTGAAAATCGAATTGGTCGCCAAAGATGGCAGCACCCGCACGCTCAAGGAATCCACGCCGCTCAAGGCCGGTGAAATCATCGACGCGACCTTCCTCAGCAAGCAGGCGCTCACCAGTTTCCTCGAAGCACAAATTGCCGATGCCAAAGCCGATGGTGTGCTGCTCTCGCTGCACATGAAGGCGACGATGATGAAAGTTTCCGACCCGATCATCTTCGGTCACGCGGTGAAGGTGTTCTTCAAGGACCTCATCGCCAAACACGCCGCCACGCTCGATGCGCTCGGTGTCGACTTCAACAATGGCTTCGGCGACCTCGTCGCAAAAATCGCCAAGCTCCCCGCCGATCAAAAGGCTGCGATCGAGGCCGACATCCAAGCGGCCTACGCGCAAGGCCCCGCACTCGCGATGGTCAATTCCGACAAAGGCATCACCAACCTCCATGTGCCCTCCGATGTGATCGTCGATGCCTCGATGCCCGCGATGATCCGCAGCTCGGGACAAATGTGGAATGCCGATGGCAAACTGCAGGACACGCTCGCGGTCATTCCCGATTCTTCCTACGCCGGCGTTTATCAAACGGTGATCGATTTCTGCAAACGCAACGGCGCGCTC
>CAYQRP010000111.1:1379-4385 GCA_964419815.1 uncultured Luteolibacter sp.
GTCAACCGCGCCCGCGCCACCGGATCGCCCGCCGTCTTCTGGCTCGATCGCGCCCGCGCCCACGACGCGCAACTCATCACCAAGGTCGAGACCTACCTCAAGGATCATGACACCAGCGGCCTCGACATCCGCATCCTCGCGCCGGCCGATGCCTGCCTCTTCAGCCTCGAGCGCATCGTGAAGGGCGAAGACACGATCTCGGTCACCGGCAACGTGCTGCGCGATTACCTCACCGACCTTTTCCCGATCCTCGAAGTCGGCACCAGCGCGAAGATGCTCTCGATCGTGCCGTTGATGAATGGTGGCGGGCTTTTCGAAACCGGTGCCGGTGGCTCGGCGCCGAAACATGTCGAGCAATTCATCCAAGAAAACTACCTGCGCTGGGATTCGCTCGGTGAGTTTTTTGCCATCGCCGCATCACTCGAACACCTTGCGGAAACCGCAAAAAATCCGCAGGCCAAAGTCCTTGCCGACGCGCTCGATGCCGCCAACGGACAGTTCCTCGAAAACGACCGCTCGCCCGGCCGCAAGCTCGGCACGATCGACAACCGCGGATCGCATTTCTATCTCGCACTCTATTGGGCCCACGCGCTCGCCGCACAAAATGACGACGCCGCACTCAAGGCCGCCTTCGCGCCGCTCGCCGAAGCACTCGCCGCCAACGAGCAAACGATCGTCGCCGAGTTGCTCGCCGTGCAAGGCAAGCCGGTCGACATCGGCGGCTACTACGCGCCCAACGACACGAAGGCCGCCGCCGCACTGCGCCCGAGCGCGACGCTCAACGGCCTGCTCGACAATTTCTAAAATCCCCACGCATGGCAAAGGTCCTGGTCGGTCTCTCCGGCGGCGTCGATAGCGCGGTCGCCGCCGCATTGCTGATCGAGCAAGGCCACGAGGTCACGGCGGGCTACATGAAAAATTGGATCAACGCCGAGGGCATCCCCGGCGATTGCCCGTGGGAAAAAGACATCGAGGACGCGCACGCGATCGCCAAAACTCTTGGCATCGAACTTCGCGTCATCGACCTCATCGACGCCTACCGCGAACGCATCGTCGACTACCTCGTCGAAGGCTACCGCTCGGGCATCACGCCCAACCCGGATGTGTGGTGCAACCGCGAAATGAAGTTCGGCGTGTTTCTCGATTACGCACTCGCGCAAGGATTTGAAAAGGTCGCCACCGGCCACTATGCTCGTAGTAGATCGCTGGCCGATGGCTCGGCGGCCATCCTGCGCGGTGCCGATCCGAACAAGGACCAAAGTTATTTCCTCGCCTTGATGACGCAGTGGCAGGCGGCTCACGCGATGTTTCCCACCGGCGAGATGCTCAAGCCCGAAGTCCGCGAGGTCGCGCGGCGTTTCCATTTGCCGGTCTCGGAAAAAAAAGACAGCCAAGGGATCTGCTTTCTCGGCCAGGTGAAGATGAGCGATTTCCTGCGCCACTACGTGCCGGATTCGCCTGGCGAAATTGTCGATACGAGCGGCAAAGTCCTTGGCACCCATCACGGCCTCCACCTCTACACGCTTGGCCAAAGGAAAGGTCACGGCGTCGCATCACCGCGCGAAGGCATGGCCTATGTGGTCGTCGGCAAAAACCGCGAACGCAACCAACTCATCGTCGGCTGGGACAAGTCCGACACACCCGGCCTCTACGCCCGCAGCTGCGTGGTCGGCACGATCTCATCGATCAACGAGCCGATCCCATCGCTCAAACTCGTCGCCGCCCAACCCCGCTACCGCTCGAAGGCCGAGCCGGCACGCGTCGAGCCACTCGGCGAAAACCGCGTGAAACTCCACTTCGAACGCGCCCAACGCGCGATCGCCCCCGGCCAGATCTGCGCCTTCTACGATGGCGGACGCCTCCTCGGCGGCGGCATATTCGAAAGCGCTGAATAACCCGCGCAATCACGGCAGACACGGCGTTTTGTCCTTGCACGGATCTCCCCCGCGGGAAGAATCCGCCCCCCGCGCCGCGGTTCCACCCCATGAGCGAAACAGCAAACAATCCTGTCGATGCGAGCATCGCCGAAATCGGCGAAATCCTCAAAGCCCATCAGTCATTCATCATCCTCAGCCACATCCGGCCGGATGGCGACGCGATCGGATCCCAACTTGCCCTCGGCTTCGCGCTGATGGCCCTCGGCAAGTCCGTGCGACTCATCAATGAAGACGGACTGCCGGAAAACCTCGCCTTCATGAAAGGCAGCGACCGCATCGAAACGCCACCCGCCGAGCCGCTCGATGTCGAAGTCGCCATCGCCCTCGACACCGCCACCAAACCCCGCCTCGGCGACAAGGCCCTGCACGCGGCATCGAAAGCAAAACTCTGGCTCAACATCGATCACCACATTTCCAATCCGAAATACGGCGACCTCAACCTCATCGATGCCACCAGCCCGGCCACCGGCCAAATCCTTTACGACCTCATCACCGAACTCGGCCTGCCGATGACGCCGGAATCGCGCGACGCGATCTATGTCGCGGTTTCGACCGACACCGGCTCGTTCCAATACCCGTCGACCACCGCGAAAACCTACGAGATGGCCGCCGACCTCATCCGCAAGGGGCTCAATGTCGGTGAGATCAATTCGAAAACTTACGACGACTCACCCTACCGCCGCCTCGAGCTGATGCGCGCACTGCTCAACACGCTCGAGCGCTCGGAGGATGGCATCGTCGCCCACTGGGAACTGCGCGACCAAACACGCATCGACCTCGACCTCCGCCCGGAGGACAGCGAAGGCCTTATCGATGTGATCCGCGCGATCCGCGGCGTGCAAATCGCGGTGTTCTTCGAAGAACTTCCCGATGGAAAAATTCGCATCTCGATGCGCTCGAAAGACAAACGCATCGATGTCTGCCAGATCGCCATGCAGTTCAACGGTGGCGGTCACGCGCTCGCCGCCGGCATCCGCATGCCAGGCCCGCTCAAGGACGCCAAGGCCCTCGTGCTCGAGGCCATCACCCAACGCGTCAACGAAGTGAAATCCGCCGGGCTGTGATTTCA
>CAYQRP010000112.1:0-4376 GCA_964419815.1 uncultured Luteolibacter sp.
CAGCGGAATTCGGCCCCGCCGAGGAAAGCGCCACCAACAGCCCTGTGGCGGATTACTGAGCATTTTGTCGCTCGCTCGATTTTTTCGAATTATCTGGAGATTCCCTCAGTCCCATGTATGTCTATGGCAGACATTACCATGAAAACGATCGCTCAAAAAATCACGGCAATCTTAGCAGGTGCGGGCTTGATTTCTTTCCCGACCACCGAATCCCATGCGGCGGATCTCGCGCTCGAGGGCGAGGGCTCCTATGTCTTGGGCAATACCTATCGATATTACAGCAAAGGCAAAAAGCAGAGCGGTCGCTATCGCAACCTTGATTCAGATTACTACCAGAGCGCGAGAATTAGAATGGATCGAGTGACCAATTATTCCGGGTATCGCTCTGGCGCCATGAGTTTTGAGCTTTGGGCCACCGACTACTACGATGCGACTAGCGGTATCGTTGTCATGACTACCGGGCTTAATCGACTGAACAAGTACAGGTATTATAGGAAAGTCAATCGCAGTGGCTTTGGCCTCTACTTGGACGATTTTTATTATCCGCAACACAACCTCTTTGAGTATGTCGGTAGTTGGGAATGGCGGGATGTCTTGGTGTTTCAGTACGATGACTGGTTCTAATGGCAATGCGCTTTAGCCCGCTCTTATTGACGGCGGTCATTTTTGGTGGCCTGGGTTTTTTGCTGGGCCGCCTGACGCAAACGGGGTTTGAACAGCTGGCCGAAACAAGGGCTTCAGTTGAGGCTGTGTCACCGGGCTATCGTGAAAGAGAAAAGAAATGGTCGGGCCCGGGTAGGGAGCCTTCCGATCTTCGCGCCAAACTTGAGCGAGAAGCAGACCCGCTTGCGCGATACAAGCTTGCGATGGATCACATGGAAGCTTGGGTCGCGCGTGATCCGCAAGGGGCGCTTGATTGGATCAAGAGCCAGCAGTCGAGCCTTCGACGCAAGGAGGTCATGCGACTTGCCTTAGCGCAATTTGCGGAAAGCGATCCGAAAGCTGCTGCCGAATGGGTGATGGCAAATCTTTCCGGGGTCGAGCTGCACAACAGCCTCATACAAATTTCCGCGCCATGGTCACGCACGAACGGACTTGAGGCTGCGAATTGGCTTTCGACTCTTGCTGCATCAAAGCAGCGAGACGCGGCACTCGAGAGCGCTCTTTTTGGTTGGGGCACGGTTGATCCGATCGCAGCGGTGGAATATGCGGGGTCAAAAGTTGCAAACAAGGAGTTGGCATCGGCATTGAGGCGTGCTTCTTATGCTGGTTGGGCCAAGAGCGATCCCTTGGCTGCAGTTTCGGCGAGTTTGGATTCGAGCCGCAGTCATGGTGATATGAGCCAGTTTGCCAACACCTTGGCGAACTGGGCGACGGTGGATCTGGCGGCGAGCTCGGAGTGGTTGATGAAAAATGTTTCCAATCCCAGTGAGCGCATCGATGCCGTCCTTGAGCTATCGACCATTTATGCAAGGCAGTCACCGGATGCTGGGCTCAAATGGATCGGCGGTTTGTCCGATCAAAACGAGCGCCGAATTGCTAGCAATCAATTTGCGGTTGATTGGGCTTCGGTAGATCCTGCCGCTTCCGCGAAGTGGGCGAGTGAGCAGGTGTTGGGATTGCTATCTGACCAGGCGCAAATGGAGATTCTTCAAAGTTATCTCGCTGATGACTCGGCTGCATTTGATCAGTGGCGCGAGTTGCTGCCGGAAGGCGATCTCAAACAAAAAGCGGCGGATCTGGTGGCGCCGGAGAGTGAAGAGAATCAATAAGTTCACCTCTCCAGCATCCACGCGATGTGCGGGGTGTAGAGGTTGGGCTCGAGGAGGAAGGAATCGTGGCCTTTTTCCGAGTGCACGGTGATGTGCATGCAATCGACTTTGGCGCGCTCGAGGTGCTTGACCAGTTCGGCTTGTTCTTCGGGGTAGAAGCAGAAGTCCGAATCGATTGAGAAAACCAGCCAGCGTTGGTTGGCGGCGCGAGAGCGTTGGAAAAGTGCGGCGGGTGTTTCGGCATCGCCTTCGAGGGTGGCGTCGAAGCGCGACCACAGATCGATGATGCGCAGGTAGGTGTTCGCATCAAAGCGTTGCACGAATTTTTTCCCTTGGTGGAGCATGTAGCTCTGGAATTGGTCGCGTACCTTGTACCAGGCGAGCACATCGTCGGCTTGGATCACATCCTTGCGCGCGCGGCGTTCGATCGAATTGAGGTGGACAAAGGTTTTGTGCGAAATCATGCGGGCCAGCGCGAGGCCGTAGGTCGGCGCCTCGCTTTCGTAATAATCGCCGCCGTTGAAGTGGGGATCATTTTCGATCGCGAGGATTTGTTCGAAAAGGATCAGGCGGTTGAGCACCGTGGTTTTGAATCCCGAGGCGATGGCGATGACATTGCGAACGCGCTCGGGCAGGCGGGTGGCAAAGGTGAGCGCGACGAGGCCGCCGACCGACGGACCAACGATTGCGTGCAGCGCGTCGATGCCGAGTTCGTCGAGCACGAGTGCAAAGGCATTGACCTGATCGGTGGCGGTGACGGCGGGAAACGAGGAGCCCCAGTGGCGACCGCTTTCCGGATTGATGGATCCCGGGCCGGTGCTGCCGTAGCATCCACCAAGGTAGTTGGCGCAAATGACAAAATGCTTTTTCGTATCGATCGCCTTGCCGGGGCCGATCATCCCGTCCCACCAACCGGTGTGCATTTCCTCCTGCCAAAGTTGATCCACGCCCTCGATCGACGCATTGCGACCCGCGGCGTGATGCGAGCCCGAGAGCGCGTGGCAAACGAGGATCGCATTCGATTTGTCGGCATTCAGTTCGCCCCATGTTTCATAGGCGATGCGAATCTGCGGCAAAGTGCCGCCATCCCGCAGCGGGAAGGGGCCGACGGTCTCGAGAAACCGAGTCTTTGTCGCGTGAGACATGGGCGGAGACTAGTCGCTTGGGGCGATCCCTGCAAGCCGGCTTCCTGTCATTTGAGTTCGCGCCGCAGTTCGGTGATTCCGTCGCGGATTTCGAAGATCGTGCTGCGGATGTGGGCGAGGGCCGCGAGTTGGTCGGCATCCTCCTCGCAGGTCATGAGTTCTTGGCAGGCGCCGACCGCTTCGTTGAGCCAATTGAGGCAGCGTTTCAGGATGGCCAGCACATAGCCTGCTTCGGGTTCGTAGCCGCTGCTGCGGTCGTTGAGCGCGCCGGCCAGCTTGCCGCTGACCTGCAGCAGATTCGAGATAAGCAGATACGATGGCGAGCCTTGGCCGGATTCGCCTGAAACCACATCCATCGCGCGCAGCGCCAGCTCTTGGGCGCGGGCTTGAAGCGGATGCCTCTCGTACTTGCCAAAGGGATCACCATCGTCGGCGAAATCCGCGTCGTCGCCACTATCTTCGAATTCCATTCGCTCGCCCGCATCGGTGGCAGGTCCATTCGCAGCATCACGCATCTGGGCCTCATCGCGTTCGGCCATTTCTTCCAGCAAGCCGTCCCAACCCATCACAAATGCCTCTTTGCGTTCGCAGTCGCTGTCCTCCATGTATTTTTCGAGCACCTCCTGATACGCATCCGTGAGCCGATCGGATTCCTTGAGGCGTTGCTCCCAAGCAAACTCATCCATCTCGTCGGAAAAATCTTCCGCCTCTTCGCTTGGTTCGCGTCGACGAATGACCTGTGCCATGAAGTCGCGCATTGCGTTGAGGTTGGCGAGCTTTTGCGCCTCTTCGTCGTCGGCATCCATGGTCCACTCATGCGGCGAAACATCGAGCTTGAACTCCGTGGTCTCGATCACCACGCGGCCGTTGATTTCGCTGAACCACTCGAGATAGAGGACATTTTTCCACTCGCAGGGAATTTCTCCGCCGCCTTGGCGGATCTCGCGCATTTCGCCGTCGCCGACGAGCGGCACGCGGGCCTTCCTTGAAGCGGTCATGTCGCCGATGATTCCTTTTTGATGCGTTTCAATTTCCGCCGAATCCTCACCTGCCACTGGGGAGGGGTTTTGAAAGGTGAGGCGAGTGCCCGCAAGATCGCGCCAGCAGTCGCCCACGAGTTCGAGGGTCAAGGGTTCGTCGCGGCCAGCCAGCCAGATGCGGCCAGTGGTTTGCCCCTCGACAGTGTTGTCGATCTCGCCGCGGATGACCGCTTCATCAATGCGCCATGCCATTGGTGGAATATCCGCACGCGTCGGCAGGGGCGTCAAGCAGGTCATTTCGCCATGGAGCGCCGAAAGGATTGCGGGAAAATTTCGATTATCCGCTTGCAAGCCGGGCGGATGTCCACTAACCCTTCTGCCCCGCCTGCCGGAGCATCAATGCGAGGATAGCTCAGTTGGTAGAGCAGTTGGCTTTTAACCAATTGGTCCTGGGTTCGAGTCCCAGTCCTCGTACTTCC